>JAJPEW010000037.1 GCA_021166755.1 Hydrogenophaga sp.
CGATCGTGCCCGGGCAGCCTCACTGCCGGTCATCAAGGGCTATCAGACCAAACCGCTGACCGTGGCCTCCGTGCGCGAGATCCTCGAACGCGGCCTTTGAACGGCCTGGGGCGCCCGATAATCGGTACATGCCCCTGGCCGACCCCTTGCCCTCCGCCGAAGAAGCCACCTCGGCACCGAGATCGGTGCTGGACCTGTTCCTGGCCTTCACCTGGCTGGCCCTTCAGGGCTTCGGTGGCGTACTGGCCGTTGTGCAACGCGAACTGGTCGAGAAGAAGCGCTGGCTCACCCGCGAGCAGTTCATCGAAGACTGGGCCGTCGCCCAGATCATGCCGGGCCCCAACGTGGTCAACCTGTCCCTGATGATCGGTGGACGCCACTTCGGCCTGCGCGGCGCGCTCGCCGCCCTCGCCGGCATGCTGCTGGCCCCTCTGGTGGTGGTCCTCATTCTGGCGGTGCTGTATGGCACGGTGGCCGAGCACCCGCTGGCGCAGGGTGCCCTTCGGGGCATGGGTGCCGTGGCCGCCGGTTTGATCACGGCGACCGGGATCAAGCTGGTGACGGCCCTGGATCGCAACCCGATGGGCCAGGCGGTCTGCCTGATCCTCGCCGTCCTGACTTTCGTGGCCATCGCCTTGTTGCGCTGGCCCCTGGCTTGGGTACTGGCCGGCATCGGCAGCGTGGCCTGCCTGTGGGCCTACCGTGTGCTAGGCAGGATGGAGGTCCTGCGGTGATGAGCTTTGGCTGGCCGGACTGGGCCTCGCTGTTCGCCCATTTCGCCTCGCTGTCGCTGCTGGCGGTCGGTGGCGCCATCACCACGGCACCCGACATGCACCGCTACCTGGTCGGCGAGCAAGGCTGGCTCAGCAACGAACAGTTCTCGGCCTCGATTGCGCTGTCGCAGGCGGCACCAGGACCCAACGTGCTCTTCGTGGCCCTGCTCGGGTGGAATGTGGGGCTGAATGCGGCCGGTGGACCGGCCGCAGGCCTGACCGCGTGGTGGATGGCCCTGATGGGTGTGCTCGTGTCCATGAGCGCGACACTGCTGCCCTCCTCGGTGTTGACTTACGCGGCCACCCGCTGGGCCCATCGCAACCGGGAACTGCGCAGCGTCCGCGCGTTCAAGGCCGGCATGGCGCCAATCGTGATCGCCTTGCTCGTGGCCACGGGCTGGCTGCTCAGCGCAGCCCATGACCAGCCCGCCAGGGACTGGCCCGTGTGGCTGCTCACCGCGGCCAGTGTCCTGCTGGTCTGGAAGACGCGGCTGCACCTGCTCTGGCTGATCGCCGCCGGCGGCTGCCTAGGCGCCGCCGGACTCGTCTGAACCAGCTTACTTGTCGCGCTGCAAGCCCGCCAGCCCCTTGATGTCCAGCGCGGCACCCGCGGCCCTGACAGCATCCATGCCGGCGCCGGCTCCCTCGATTTCCACCATCACACCGTTGGGCAGCAGCATGGCCATCTCGCTGCGACCGCCGTCCTTGCTGTACTCCTCGCGGAAAGAAATGCCATCCTTCTGGTAGAT
This sequence comes from Hydrogenophaga sp., assembly GCA_021166755.1. Taxonomy (GTDB): domain Bacteria; phylum Pseudomonadota; class Gammaproteobacteria; order Burkholderiales; family Burkholderiaceae_C; genus Hydrogenophaga; species Hydrogenophaga bisanensis. The sequence continues at coordinate 1,523 of JAJPEW010000037.1, forward strand.
GCGCTCAACCTCATCCTGGGTCTCGCGATTGACCGTCGAGGAGGCCCACGCACCCATGGCCATGGTCAGGGCCGGTACCGCGCCAATGTCCTGCACCCGCAACTCGACACCCTGACCGTCCTTGTCGTAACCGGCTGACACGCTGGAAAAACTCATGCCCATGGCCTGATCTGACCGTGCCTCCAGAGATTGCCGGGACATGCCCGCCAGCTTCTCGGGCACAAACCGCTGCAGCACATCCGGTGCCAAGGGCTTGCCGCCCTGCCCCCCCAAGGCAGCCCCCATCATTTCGCCCAGCGCCTTGTTGGCGCCTGCCTGGTCACCCCGGGCCTGTGCTTCCTCCATCTTCTTGCCGGCCTCCTCCATCTTGCGCGCGGCCTCTTCCAGCTTGGCCGTGTCGACTGTCACCTCGCTGCCCGGCACCTTGAAAGTCACGTTGCCGTCCGAGCGCCCCATGTGGCCCATCATGCCCGGACCACCACCCGTGAACAGGGCGCTGACCGCTCCCATCACCAGGCCCGCGACCACGCCGCAAAGAATGAGTACCGCCGTGTATGCCACCGATTTGCCCTCGGGGGCCTTCATCATCACAGGGATGCCGGTGTAGATCAGGTAGATCGAATACAGGGCCGCCAGCAGACCCAGCATGGAAAGAGCCGGCAGCAGATTGAAGATTCCGCCGAGCAAGCCCGCCGTGGAACCATAGGCCACCAGCTTGACGGCGTTGGGCAGGTTCTTCTCACCCTGGAAAGTCGGTGCCAGCGCGTTGGCAATCAAGCCCAGCACGTAAACCATCACCAGTGTCAGCACGAAACCGACCACCAGGTTGACCAGGCCCGTGACGATCGGGACCCGAAAGCTCATGCCGAAGCCACCCACCCCCACCAGGCTCAGGCCGATGAAGGTTGCCAGCGACGATACCGCCGCCAGATAGACCACATAGTTCTTGAACAGCCCCGGAACGTCCGATGGCTCCTGGGCAATCGTTTGCCAGGTATCCCTGGGCTTGAGCAAGATGTCCTGGACTCGCTGGACAAGGTTCATGACTCCACCTCCTGTGCTGGTTGAATAATCCTTACGGATTATGGTGTCCGGCACAGGAAATGGCCACCGCAGACATCCCCCCGGCGGGCGGCGTGCGATCAGCGGCGCTGGCGCAAGGCCTCGTACAGGCAGACGCCGCTGGCCACCGACACGTTCAGGCTCTCGACCGCCCCCTTCATGGGAATGCTGACGAGTTCATCACAGGTCTTGCGGGTGAGCTGGCGCATGCCCGGACCCTCGGCACCCAACACCAGGGCCACCGGCCCCTTCAGGTCCACCTCATACACCGTCCTGGGGGCATCGCCACTGGTTCCGATGACCCAGATGTTGCGCTCCTTGAGCTCGCCCAAGGTGCGCGCCAGGTTGGTCACCATGAAATACGGCATGGTTTCGGCTGCACCGCTGGCCACCTTGGCCACCGTCGCGTTGATGCCCACCGCGTGGTCCTTGGGCGCGATCACAGCGTGGGCGCCAGCGCCGTCGGCCACACGCAGGCAAGCCCCCAGGTTGTGCGGATCGGTGACACCATCGAGCACCAGCAGCAACGCCGGTTCACCACTGGCCTCCAGCTGGTCCAGCAGATCATCCAGCGATGTGGCCTGCTCGACCGCCTGCACCCGCGCGGCCACACCCTGATGACCATGACTGCCCGCCAGCTTGGCGATGCGCAGACCGTCGGCTTCGATCAGGCGAACACCCGCCTCGCGCGCACGGTCAAGAAACTGCCGCATGCGCTGGTCGCGCCGTGACGCGTCGAAGTACACCTCGATGATGGACGCAGGCGCGGTCTTCAGACGCACACCCACGGCATGGAAACCGAACAGAACTTTGGGAGCAGACATGCCCCCATTATCCCCGCGACGCTGCCATGCGCTCAGTCGACGCTGGCCACCTGCCCCGCCTCGATGGTGATGCGGTGCTCGCAGCGGGCCGCGATCGCGCGGTCGTGGGTCACCAGAACCAGGGTGGTACCCAACTCGCGGTTGAGCTCGAACATCAGTTCCATCACCTTTTCGCCCGTGGCGAAGTCCAGGCTGCCGGTCGGTTCGTCAGCCAGCAGCACGGCCGGGTGCACCACGAAGGCCCGCGCCAGCGCCACCCGCTGCTGCTCGCCACCCGACAGCACTTTGGGATAGTGCGATAGCCGCTGCCCGAGCCCCACCCGCTCCAGCATCCGGGTGGCGGCCTGGCGCGCATCCCGCCGGCCGGCCAGCTCCAGGGGCAGCATCACGTTCTCCAGCGCGGTCAGGTTGCCCAGCAGCTGGAAACTCTGGAAGACAAAACCGATCTTCTCTGCACGCAGGGCGGCACGCTGGTCCTCGTCCAGGGCAAAAAGATCCACCCCGTCGATGACCACCGCCCCTTTCGAGGGCACATCCAGGCCGGCGATGATGGACAGCAAGGTGCTCTTGCCGGAACCGGATGCCCCCACAATGGCCGCCGACTGCCCGCGACGCAGAGAAAAGTCGATGTCGCGCAGAATGTCGAGCGTGCCCGTGGCATCGGTGACGGACTTGAAGACATGCCGCACGGCAATGATTTCGTTGGCGGGCGCTGGTGTCATGACAGAGATGGAAGGTTCATGAAGTGAAACGACGACACTTTAACGTGACGATGGTGCTGACCCTGGGCGGCGGGGCATTCCTGCCCGTACACGCCCAGAAACCCAAAGGAACCGGTGCCACCGGTCCCATTCTGGTGGTCGGTGACTCGCTGAGCGCCGAGTACGGCATCCGCCGTGGCAGCGGCTGGGTGGCTCTCCTGCAAGAGCGCCTGCAGACACAGAAGGTTCCCGCCACGGTGGTGAACGCCGGCATCAGCGGCGACACGACCTCAGGCGGAAGATCGCGCCTGCCGGCCCTGCTCAGCCAGCACAAGCCCGCCATCGTGGTCATCGAGCTCGGTGCCAACGACGCCCTGCGCGGTCTGCCACTGACCATGACACGCGAGAACCTCACCGACATGGTGCGACAGTCCCGCCAGGCGGGCGCGCGCGTACTGCTCGTTGGCATGGAGATGCCACCCAACTACGGCGCCCGCTACACCCAGGAGTTCCGCGACATGTTCGCCAGCGTGGCCAAGGCCGAAAAGGTGCCGCTGGTGCCGTTCCTGCTGCGCGGCGTGGCCGATGCACCCGACGCCCTGAGCCTGTTCCAGAGCGATCGCATCCACCCCAACGAAAAGGCCCAACCCATCCTGCTGGACAACGTCTGGCCTGAACTGCGCAAACTGCTGCAGACCTGAGGGCACCGATAATCAGGCATGCCCGTCAGAACCCTGCCTGCCACCGAAGCCCTGTCACATCTGGGTGACTTCGACACCGTCATCGATGCCCGAACCGAGGACGAGTACGCCCTCGACCATGTGCCCGGCGCCATCAACTGGCCGACCCTGGACAACCAGGAGCGCATTGACATCGGCACGATGTACAAGCAGGTCAACGCGTTCGAGGCCAAGAAGCGCGGAGCGGCGATCGCGGCCCGCAACATCGCAGGCCACATCGAACGTCATGTCGTGGACAAACCCAAGGACTGGAAGCCGCTGGTGTACTGCTGGCGCGGGGGCAACCGCAGCGGCTCTCTGGCCACCATCCTCGGCGCCATCGGCTTTCAAGTCACGCTCATCGAAGGAGGCTACAAGGCCTGGCGTGCAGCACTGGTGGACGACATTCCCCGCCTCGCGCAGCGCCTGAACTACCGCGTGATCTGCGGCCCCACCGGCAGCGGCAAGTCCCGCCTGCTGCTGGCGCTGGCCGGCCAGGGCGCACAGGTGCTCGACCTCGAAGCCCTGGCTTGCCACCGCAGCTCGGTGCTGGGGCACATTCCGGGCATGCCGCAACCCAGCCAGAAAGCCTTCGACCGCCTGATCTGGGATGCCCTGCAGCGCTTCGACCCTGCACGCCCCGTGTTTGTGGAGAGCGAAAGCAAGAAAGTCGGCAACCTGCGTGTGCCCGACGCCCTCATCGAAGCGATGCGCGGCAGTCCCTGCATCGACCTGCGC
>JAJPEW010000169.1 GCA_021166755.1 Hydrogenophaga sp.
TGCTTGCCCATCGCGGTACCTTACCGGTTGGGTGTTGCACTTGATTATTGATTCCGCCCGCCTAAAAGAATCGGCAGGTCCCGTAACGTCCTCCGGCTGAACGCAGTAAACCGTCCAGTCGCCATAGTACTTGCCGCCAAAAACTAGCAGATCACCTAACAACTCGATCTCGTGATCCGTTCCCGTTTCGCCAAAGTAGCGCATGCCATCAAGGGCTGACTCGAAAGCTATGCGGACCGTACACGCATAGGTGGTGTGAAACCATTGCAGCTGGCCAATCATCGGGCCGTTGAAACCCCAGTCGTTCATCTGTTGCTGGGGATGATCACGACCATGGAGCAACCCGAGGTACATACCCGGGCGTGCAGGCCTTTCACCGTAGGTCGGTAGCTTATCTTGAAGAGTTTTGTCGGCGTTCATCAGAGCTCCCGAGTGACATGTAACGTCCAGCTTAAAAAGCGGACTGGAAGCTGTCACCCAGGGCATTACCTGGGGTGACAGCATTCTCGGAACTCGCCAGGATGGCACTGCGGAGCTCTCTGAATACAGCCGACCACATACTTATGATCCTTGTGTTAACGAATGGAGGATGATGGGTATGCTGCTCAAATCAGCAGATGACAAGACTAAGCGCGTGCGCTTGCTGGAAGACCTGCAGAAATCCAACCAACTGGATACGCGTCAGCGAGATTGGTTGAAGAACGAACTGGATAGGTTGCGCAAGGGCATGGCAGGCGAGAAGGCCGCTGCACATTACCTCGACAACTACTTGGCAGATGGCAAGTACAGCGCGCTCTTGCACGATCTGCGGTTTGAGGTCGATGGCGAAGTCGCGCAGATTGACCACTTGTGGATCACCCGCGGGGCCGGCATGGTGCTGTTCGAGACCAAAAATTTCAGCGGCAACCTGCGTATCAATGAGCACGGCGAGTTCAGCGTGAACTACGGGTCGCGCGAGTACGGCATTCCCTCTCCGCTGGAGCAAAGCCGTCGCCATGCCAACGTCATGCAAAAGCTGCTGGACAAGCTTGAGATCACATCTCGCATCGGCAAGCGCATGGACTTTCGCCACGTCGTGCTGGTGGACCCGAAGGCCACCATCACACGACCTGCGGCCAAGGCCTTTGACACCAGCATGGTGATCAAGGCGGACCTGTTCGCGGACTGGCACAAGCGCTATGTGGACGAGGACGTGGGCGTGCTAGATGTAGTGAAGACGCTAGGTAATCTGCGCAGCCCGTAAACGGTCAAGGCATGGGGCGAAAAGCTGCTACGCCAGCACCGCCCGGCGGATCTGCTCAGGCTACCCGATTTCATGGCGCCGAAGAACCCCGCACCTATCGCTGCCTCGACCCCGGTTAGGGCGGTGCAGGAGCCTGCCGTGAACTACCAGACGACTCCCACACCCTCAGGCGCAGAACCACCAAGCCCCGATCTGGCCCGCAAGCTGATTTGCGCACACTGCCGCGGCAAGATCAGCTTCGCAGAAGGTAAGTTTTGCTGGAATAACGAGAGGCGGTTTGCAGGACTGCAGTATTGCCGGGAGCATCAGACACTTTTTCAGTGAGCATTGCAGCGCTTGGCAGCGCCTACACTGTCTCCCGCTGGACAAACCCGCTGTAGCGTTCACCCTCCTCCACCGCCGTCACCAGCACCCCATCCACCCGCGCCAGTCGCGGGCCCTGGTGGGCCCAGTCGATGAGGGCTTGCACGGCGCTGGCCGGGCCTTGGGCCAGGGCTTCGACGCTGCCGTCTTGCCGGTTGCGCACCCAGCCTTGCAGGCCCAGGCGGGTGGCTTCTTCCGTCATGCTGGCGCGGTAATAGACGCCTTGCACGCGGCCGGTGATGCGCAGGTGGTGGGTGATGGTGTGCGTGGTGCTCATCCGGCGGCATTTTGCCGCCGCACGAACATGCGCCAGCCGCCGCTCTGGTTGACCACCATGCCGGCCAGCACGGTGGCGGTGCCGGCCCATTGCAGGGGGGTGGGCACCTCGCCCAGGAAGGTCATGGCGGCCACCAGGCCGACCACCGGCACCAGCAATGAGAACGGTGTGACGCGCCCAGCCGGGTGGCGTTGCAGCAGTTTCGTCCACAGGCTGTAGGCCAGCAGCGTAGCCAGCAGGGCCAGGTAGAGCACCGCAAACCATGCGCGGCCATCGAAGCCGGCCAGTTGCTGGGCCATGCTGGCAGGGCCGTCCACCCAGGCCGAGAGCAGCAAAAAGGGCACGATGGGGACCAGGCTGCTCCAGACGATGAAGGGGAAGGGCTCGTAGGCGCTGGCCTGCGCGGCGCGGCGGGCCACCAGGTTGGACACCGCCCACATGAAGGCCGCGCCCAACGTGAGCACGAAGCCGGCCAGCGTCATTTGCCGGGCGCCTTCGCCATGGGCGCCGGCGATCATGAGCAGGCCGACAAAGGCGATGACCAGGCCCAGCCATTGGGTGGGGCGGGCACGCTCACCCAGCACGGTGGCGGCCATGATGAGGGTGAAGAAGGCCTGCGTCTGCATGACGACCGAGGCCATGCCGGCCGTCATGCCCAGGTGCAGGCCCAGGAACAGCAGGCCGAACTGCCCCACGCCCTGTGCCAGGCCATAGGCCACGATGAAGCGCCAGGGCAGCGCGGGGCGGCCCACGAACAGCAGGAAGGGCAACGAGGCCGCAGCAAAGCGCAGAGCGCCCAACATCATGGGGCTGAGCGACTGCAGGCCGATCTTCATGACGACGAAGTTCAGCCCCCAGATGACGATGACGCCCAGGGCGCGCAGCAGGTCACCGCGCGAGAGGTGGGTGGGCGCGCTCATGCGTTCGCCCGATGAGGGGCCTGCGGGCTGGGCAGTGTCCCCACATGCACCGGCCGGCCTTGCTGTGCACGCGCCAGGATGAAGCCATCCAGCGCCTGCGCGCTGGTCTTGCGCGGCGTGTAGCCGAACACGGTCTTGAGGGCGGTGTTCAGCAGCACCGGGCGGTAACGCAGAAAGTCCAGCTGCTCGGGCCCGTAGCGCGTCAGGCCCAGGCGGGAGCCCACCGTCAGTGCGGCGGTGAGCAGGCCGGCGGGCAGATCGCGCGTGCGCTTGCCCAGGCGGGCGGCGATCTGGTGGATGGTGAGTGCGCCGTCGCCGGCCAGGTTGTAGCAACCGGGCGGGGCGCCGTCCAGCGCATGGGTGATGGCGCCGGCCACGTCGTCGTCCCAGATGAAGACGAAGGGGCTGTCGCTGCCGCGCACGGCCAGCAGGCGGGTTTTTTCAAAGAGGGTGGTGATCTGGTTGTCGACCCGCTCACCCAGGATGGTGCCGATGCGCAGCACGGTCTGC
>JAJPEW010000208.1 GCA_021166755.1 Hydrogenophaga sp.
CACGCTCCCTCAGGTGCTGCCACAGCTCCTGAGCTACACGCTCTATCGTTGGGAGAACAACATCCGCGCTGCGGCGGTACTGGGTGTGGTGGGCGCTGGCGGCCTGGGTCAGCTGTTGGCCTTCCACATGGGCCTGTTCCACATGGGCAAGACCGCCACCATCCTGGGGGCCATGCTACTGATGGTGGCGATGGTCGACGCCAGCAGCCACGGCGCAAGCCGCTGGCTGACGCGATGATCATGGGGCCGGCTTCAGGCGCAACAACTGCCCGTTGCGGTCGTCAGTCAACAGGTAGATGAGTCCATCGGGCCCTTCGCGCACGTCGCGCACGCGCTGGCCCAGTTCCGGCAGCAGGCGCTCTTCACGCACCACGCGGGTGCCATCGATCTCCAGGCGCGACAGGTAGCGGAACTTCAGCGACCCCACCAGCAAGCTGCCCTTCCAGGCGGGGCCATAGCGGTCGGTCCGAACGAACACCATGCCCGAGGGCGCGATCGACGGCGTCCACTGGTGCACGGGTTGCTCCATGCCCTGCTTGGCCGTGATGCCGTCGCCGATCTTGCCGCCGCCGTAGTTCTCGCCATAGGTGATCACCGGCCATCCGTAGTTCTTGCCGGCGTCGGGACGGTTGATTTCGTCACCGCCTTGGGGACCGTGCTCCTGGGTCCACAGCCGGCCGTCCACACCCAGCGCGGCCCCTTGCGGATTGCGGTGACCATAGCTCCAGATCTCCGGCCGTGCGCCCACCCGTTGCACGAACGGATTGTCCGGCGGCACGCCGCCATCCTTGCGGATCCTCACCACCTTGCCGTGGTGGTTGTCCAGGGTCTGGGCATCGGCCATCCGGTGATAGCGATCGCCCAGCGTCAGGAAGAGCAAACCACCTGGCGCCTCGACCACCCGACAACCGAAGTGAAGTCGGCTGGCCACCTTGGGCTGCTGGCTGAAGATGACTTTCACGTCTTCCAGTCGCCTGGCGTCATCGGACAGGCGGGCACTGGCCAGCGCAGTCGAGTTGGTCCCTGCGCTGCCCGGCTCGCTGTAGCAGAAGTAGAGACGGCGATTGCTGGCAAAACCGCTGTCGGTGATCAGGTCCAGCAGCCCGCCCTGCCCGACTGCATCGATGGCTGGCAGGCCTTCCAGCGGCTGCCCGACGCGGCCATCGGGCTCGATGACCCTCATGCGGCCGGGCCGTTCGGTGACGAGCATGCGTCCCTGACCGATGAAAGCCACGGCCCAGGGGTTCTGCAGGTCACGGGCGACCACCTCCGCCACCGGCTCGGCGGCGCGCGAAGGAATGCTGGTGACCGCGCCGACGGCCAGCAACACACTGGCCAAAATCGGCAACGAAAGGGGGCGACGGGCAGTGAAGCTCATGCAAATCTCCTCAAGCGGGTACGCTGGCAAGACCTCATCGGAGGCCACAGGTTCCCGTGGAGGCGCGCCATCGGTGACACCTGGGGCATCACGCCAACAAGGCGGCCAATCCGCCATCGGGCTCGAAGCGCCGGTTGCGGTAGGTCAGGCGCGTGGGCCCTTGCCAGGCGGGCTCGGACACCGGGTGCTCCGGGTCCCCGGGATAGCAGATCACCCGGCAGCCGTCACGGTCAAACGGGTGAGGCTCGATGAGGGGCGGTCTGCGCCCCTGCGCATGCGCCAGCGCGGCATCGACATCGCGAAATCGGGACAGCGCCACCAGGCTCATGATCTGCGGCGGTGCCAGCTCAATGTCATCGGCCCAGAACCGCTCCAGAGCATCGCGTGGCGACAGCCAGACCGCCTCCGTGGCTTCGTGTCCGTCGTGGCGAGCCGTTTGCCCGGACGGAAGCCGGGCCAGAAAGAACCGCGTATCAAAACGCTTGCTGGATACCGACGGCAGGCGGGGCGTGATCCACCGGGACCACGGCACCAGCGCCGAGACAGGGATGCGCCTTGCTTCTGTCTGCATGGCTGCGGCCCAGTCCTGGCCTTGGCCGATTCGCTCTTCCAGCGACTGCTGCCGGCTCCGCGTCCAGGCATCCATGCCCAGGACCAGTTCCACCTCCTCCCAGGTCTCCCTGAGGGCCGCCACATGCAAGGCCACGGCCTCATCCGCCGACAACGCGGACTCGGCCAGTCGGGCCACACAGGCCTGAGGTGTCAGGTCGAGGGCGCCGGCGGCTACCTGACCATCCGCCGCATCGAGCTTGCCGCCCGGGAACACATGCACACCTCCCAGCACACCAGCGTTGCCATGGCGGCGAACCATGAGCACCTCCAGCCCGGTGGAACCATCTCTCAGCACCAGTACAGTGGCTGAGGGCAAGGGCGCTGAGTGGACTTCTTGAGACAGGAAGGGAATGGCCATGCCGCATTGTGCGGTCATTCATTTGTCACATTTCTCCCTTATATTTCAACTATTATTGAACCATAGAAGAAAGGAAAGAGGCTATGAAGGTCGGTATCAACGGCATGGGACGCATGGGGCGGCTGGCCCTGCGCGCGGCGTTCGGCGCCATCGAACGCGAAGCCATCGACCCCCGCCAGGGCAATCGCCTGGAGGTGGTGCACCTCAACGAAATCAAGGGCGGCGCGGCCGCCACCGCCCACCTGCTGGCCTTTGACACGGTGCAGGGCAAGTGGCGGGCGGACATCGCGGCCGAGCGCAGCGACACCATCCGCATCAACGACCGCCACCTGTCGTTCAGCGAACACGCCACCGCCGCAGAGATCCCCTGGGGCGATCTGGGCGTGGACGTGGTGCTGGAGTGCACCGGCAAGTTCCTCACGCCCGAGACTCTGCAAGGCCACCTGGACCGCGGCGCGAAGCGCGTGATCGTGGCCGCGCCAGTCAAGGTGGGCGATGTGCTGAACATCGTGGTTGGCGTCAACGAGCACCTCTACAACCCGGCGCGCGACCGCATCGTCACCGCCGCCAGCTGCACCACCAACTGCCTGGCCCCGGTGGTCAAGGTGGTTCACGAAGCCATCGGTATCAAGCACGGCCAGATCACCACGTTGCACAACCCGACCAACACCAACCTGGTGGTGGACGCACCGCACAAGGACCTGCGCCGCGCGCGCAGCGCCATGGTGAACCTGGCCCCCACGACCACCGGCAGCGCCACCGCCATCGCGCTGATCTACCCCGAGCTCAAGGGCAAGCTCAACGGACACGCGGTGCGCGTGCCGGCGCTCAACGCCTCGCTGACCGACTGCGTGTTCGAGCTCAACCGCGCGACCACGGCCGAAGAAGTGAACGCCCTGTTCGAAGCCGCGGCCCAAGGTCCGCTGGCCGGTATTCTGGGTTACGAGACCCGCCCGCTGGTGAGTGCCGATTACGCCCGCGACACGCGCAGCTCCATCGTCGACGGTCTATCCACCATGGTGACCGACGGCACGCTGCTCAAGCTCTACGCCTGGTACGACAACGAGATGGGCTACGCCACGCGTATGGTGGACCTGGCCTGCCACCTCGAATCCGTCGGCATCCGATGAACGCCCCGACAACCACAACAAGCCACGCGGTGCGCAACTACGCCATCGTCACCGCCGCCTACTGGGGCTTCACGCTCACCGACGGCGCGCTGCGCATGCTGGTGCTGCTGCACTTCTACAAGCTCGGCTATTCACCCTTCACGCTGGCCTTTCTGTTCCTGCTGTACGAGGCGGCCGGCGTGCTGGCCAACCTGATTGGCGGCTGGCTGGCCACGCGCTACGGCATCCAGCGCATGCTGACCGTGGGTCTGGCCACGCAGATCACCGGCTTCATCCTGCTCTCTCTGCTGAACCCGGCGTGGACGGCCGCCATGTCGGTGGCCTGGGTGGTGGTGGCGCAAGGCATCTGTGGCGTGGCCAAGGACCTGACCAAGACCGCCAGCAAGTCGGCCATCAAGGTCACGCAGGCGCAGGCCAAGGCTGAGGACGGCGGCAACAACCAGCTCTTCAAGTGGGTGGCCTGGTTCACCGGCAGCAAAAACGCCATGAAGGGCTTCGGCTTCTTCCTGGGCGGCGTGCTGCTGCAGGCGCTGGGCTTCCAGCACTCGCTGTGGGCCATGGCCGGCCTGCTGGTGCTGGTGCTCGCAGGCGTGGTGCTGTCGGTGCCGCCGATGATGGGCAAGGCCAAGGCCTCCAAATCGGCCAAGGAGCTGTTCGCCAAGAACCAGGGCATCAACTACCTGGCCGCCGCGCGCGTGGCGCTGTTCGGCGCGCGGGACGTGTGGTTTGTGGTCGGCGTGCCGGTGTTCCTCTATTCGCAGGGCTGGAACTTCACCATGGTGGGCGGCTTTCTGGCGGCCTGGAGCATTGGCTACGGCCTGGTGCAGGCGCTGGCGCCCAATCTGGTCAAACGCAGTGCCGACGGCCTGAGCAGCGAGGTACCTGCCGCACGTGGCTGGTCGCTGGCGCTGGCATTGATTCCGGTCGGCATCGCGGCCGCCGTGCTGATGGACGCTCCTCACCTGCAGTGGTGGGTGGTTGGCGGCTTGGGGCTGTTTGGCTTCGCCTTCGCGGTCAATTCGTCCGTGCATTCCTACCTGATCCTGGCCTACGCCGGCAGCGAGAAGGCGGCAGAGGACGTGGGCTTCTACTACGCGGCCAACGCGCTGGGCCGCTTCTTCGGCACGCTCATGTCGGGCCTGCTCTACCAGTGGGGCGGCCTGCTGTATGCACTGGTGGGCTCGGCGTTGATGCTGCTGGTCTGCTGGCTGGTCACGCTGGCACTTCCAACCAGGCTGGCCATGCCCAGTCATTCAACGGTCTGAGGAGAAGCCATGGAAGAAGCCGATGTCGTCAAGGCGCTGGGGGCGCTGGCCCAGGAGACGCGCCTGCGTATCTTCCGCCTGCTGGTGGTGGCCGGGCCGCAAGGCATGACCCCGGGTCACATGTCGGAGCAACTGGGTGCCTCGCCAACGGCACTGTCCTTTCACCTGAAGGAACTGAGCCATACGGGCCTGATCGACGTGGAACGCGACGGTCGCAACCTGATATACCGCGCACATTTCGACCGCATGAACGCCCTGCTCGGCTACCTCACCGAATACTGCTGCGCGGGGCAACCCTGTGAAGTGGCCCCATCGGTCTGCGCCGACTGTGGAGACCTTCAATGAAGCTCGCTGAGACGCTCAACCTGGGTTGTGCATGCCAGACGCTGGAGACCCTGCGGTTGAGAGAACAGCTGGAAACCGA
>JAJPEW010000212.1 GCA_021166755.1 Hydrogenophaga sp.
GTCGTACCAGGGCGTGCGGGTGGTGAAGCTGTGCTGGGGCAGGGCCTCCAGCATCTTCATGTCGAATCGGGCCTTGTCCCCGGCGTTCTTCTCGCCGATTTTGCCCGAGACTGTCAGGATCGGGCGTTCCTTGGGGGCGTCCAGTGCCAGAGAGGGTCCCGCCATCAGCAGGCCGGAAAACAAGGTGACGAGAGAGAGGAAATGGCGGCGGGTCTTCATGGGAGGCGTTCTCCGAGGCAGCTATCAAGGCTACCTCACATCATATGCGGTGCCGAACCCCGGCGGGGCTGTTGGCGAGGCGTGTGAGCAACGCCGGCGTGATCTGCTTGAGGGGCAGTACTTCATTGGCCGCGCCCGTCTGGATGGCCATGCGGGGCATGCCGAAGACCACGCAGCTGGCCTCATCCTGCACGTAGTTGTAACTGCCGGCGTCCTTCATTTCGCGCATGGCCAGGGCACCGTCGGCCCCCATGCCGGTGAGCATCACGCCAATGGCGTTGGGACCGAGCACCCGTGCCGCGGATTTGAACAGCACCTCGACCGAGGGCTTGTGGCGGTTAACGGGCTCGGTGTCCTCGACCACCGCCACGTAGTTGGAGCCGCTGCGGTCGATGCGGAACTGCATGCCGCCCGGGGCAATGTAGGCATGACCGGGCAGAATGCGCTCGCCGTGGCGGGCTTCGGCCACGCTGATGCGGCACAGGCTGTTGAGCCGGGCGGCAAAGCTGCTGGTGAAGCCCGGCGGCATGTGTTGTGTGATGACGATGGCCGGCGCGTCGGCGGGCATGGGCACCAGCACCTCACGGATGGCCTCGGTACCCCCGGTGGAGGCGCCGATGCATATGATCTTTTCGGTGGTGGCCAGCCGTGGCAGCGGCGCAGTGGGTACTGCGCTGGCCGCGTGGGAGCCGCTGGCGGCGGCCGCACCGCTGGCCGGCGTGGCCGCCAAGCGGCGCACTTGCGCTTGCGAGGCGACCCGGATCTTGTCGACGATGTCGTGGGCCAGTTCGTTCAGTCCGCTGGTGATGCCGATGCGGGGTTTGGCCACATAGTCCACAGCGCCCAGTTCCAGGGCGCGCAAGGTGATGTCGGCCCCCTGCTCGGTCAGGGTCGAGACCATGACCACCGGCATGGGGCGCAGCCGCATCAGGCGGGAAAGGAACTCCAGCCCGTCCATCCGGGGCATCTCGACATCCAGCGTGATCACGTCCGGGTTGAGCTCCCGGATCATCTCGCGGGCGACCAGCGGGTCGGCGGCGGCGCCCACACACTGCATGTCGGGCTGCCGGTTGATGATTTCGGTCAGCAGGCTGCGCACGAGCGCCGAGTCGTCGACGACGACCACACGGATCTTGGCCAGGTTTTGTTTTTCCCCTCAGAACAGGTCCACCGAGCCACCGGCGTTGGTCTTGGCCACCACGGCGGCGTTGCCCTTGCGTTCCTGGGTCTCCAGATTCTCGGGGTGCGAATGGGCCAGACGCTTGACCATGGCCTTGCCGGTCACCGGGAAGTAGCAGACCTTGCGCGGATGGATGTCCAGCACGTCCTTGGAGACCACCGAGATGCGCTCGGTGGCCAGGTAGTCCAGCACGAACTCGGTGTTGCGTTCGCCCACGTTCATGGTGGTGAAGCTGTGCATGACCTGTCCGCCACCAAACACCTTGGCCTGCATGTACTCCCGACGGGCGCCGAGCTTGATCATCTCGTTGATCAGCAGTTCCATCGCGTACGAGCCGTACCGTCCCGAAGTGTCAGCTCCCCCTTCGGGCAGCATGAAGTGGTTCATACCGCCCACGCGCACTTTCGGGTCCCAGATGCAGGCGGCGATGCACGAGCCCAGCACGGTCATGATGACCATTTCCTGGTCGGTCACGAAGTACTCACCGGGCAGCACCTTGACGGCGTCGTGCTTGAAGTTGTGGTCGTGGTAGAAAAAGGATGCCTCGCCAGGCTTGCGCGGCCGGGACTTCAGCACCTCCAGCGTCGAGCTGCGCATGGCGGCGCCGCTGAGACCCGTGCTGCCAAAGGGCCTTGGGGCAGGGGGCGTCGGGAGCGAGGGATTAAATGCGCTCATAGACCGTCTTTCCTCGCAAGGCAAACAGGGACCGGGCGTCGCTGAAGTTCTCGGCATGGCCGACGAACAGCATGCCACCCGGTTTCATCACGCGATGGATGCGCTCCAGCACTTGCCGCTGGGTGGGACCATCGAAATAGATCATGACGTTGCGGCAGAACACCACATCGAACGGTTCGCGCAGGGGCAGATCGTGGATCAGGTTGATGGTCATGAACTCCATGTGCTTCTGGAGCTCAGGCTTGACACGGACCATGCCCGCGTTGGCGCCCTTGCCTCGCATGAAAAAGCGCTGCAGCCGCTCCTGGCTCAGTCCCTTGATGTTCTCGGCTTTGTAGACACCGCGTGCGGCCGTGGCCAGCACCTTGGTATCGATGTCGCTGTTGACGATGTGGAAGTTGCCATTGGCGCCCAGCACCTCGGTGCAGGTCATGGCCAGCGAGTAGGGTTCCTCGCCGGTGGAGGCCGCCGAGCACCAGATGCGCCAAGGCTGGGTCCGGTGGGCAGCCAGCAGGTCGCGCAGGATGTCGAAATGGTGCTGCTCGCGGAAGAACGAGGTCAGGTTGGTCGTCAGCGCGTTGATGAAGTCCTGCCACTCATCCCCGTCGTGCTGCTCCAGCCAGTCCAGGTAGGACGCAAAGCTGGTGTGCCCGGTCTCGCGCAAACGGCGGGACACCCGGCTGTAGACCATGGCGTGCTTGCCGTCGTGCAGGCTGATGCCGGCCTTCTTGTAGATCAGGGCCTTGATCCGGGCAAAGTCGGCATTGGTCCAGGCGAATTCGCGCCCCTGCGCCACGGGGCCGTCGTCCTGGGCCACCGGTGGCGTTGCCGGCCGTGGGCGGTTCGATGGGGTGGATTGCAGCATGTCAGGTCCTGACCTTGACGAAGGTGGGCCAGGCCCACCGGGCATTGAATGTCAGTGTCGCGAGCGGCGCACCAGGCCGGAGGTGTCCAGGATCAGGGCAACCTTGCCGTCACCCAGGATCGTGGCGCCCGACACATTCGGCACCTTGCGGTAATTGGTCTCCAGGTTCTTGATCACCACCTGCTGCTGGCCGAGCAGTTCATCGACCATGAGCGCCACGCGAGAGCCTTCGGACTCCACCACCACCATGATCGGGCTGGTGTTGTTGAACTCGAAGCGCGGCACGCTGAAGATCTTCTCCAGCTCGATCACCGGCATGTA
>JAJPEW010000227.1 GCA_021166755.1 Hydrogenophaga sp.
GCTGTCCCGCTTTGGCCGCGACGGCGTGGTGCGCGGCGGCGAGGGCACCATCGAGGGCAACATCGGCTGGGTCGGCTCGCCGTTCCGGCTGGATTACCCCACGCTGTCCGGTCAGATGAAGGCCGACATCGAGCGGGGACAGTTCCTCAAGGTCGATCCGGGGGCCGCCAAGCTGCTGGGCGTACTCAGCCTGCAGTCCCTGCCCAGGCGGCTGGTGCTGGACTTCCGCGATGTCTTCTCCGAAGGCTTTGCCTTCGATTTCATCCGCGGTGACGCCACCCTGGCCCAGGGCGTGATCTCGACCAACAACCTGCAGATGAAGGGCGTCAACGCGGCTGTGCTCATGGAAGGCAGCGCCGACATCGGCCGCGAGACGCAGGACCTGAAGGTGGTGGTGGTGCCCGAAATCAACGCCGGTACGGCGTCGCTGATTGCCACGGCCATCAACCCGGCCGTGGGGCTGGGCACCTTCCTGGCCCAGTTCCTGTTGCGCCAGCCGCTGCAGAGCGCCACCACGCAGCAGTTCCACATCACCGGCGGCTGGAGCGACCCCAAGGTCGACAAGATCGAGCGGCAGCCCGCTGCACCATCACCGGCCACCGCACCGGCGGCGCCACGATGAGCGCAGGCGTGGTACTTTCCGGTCGTTGATACCGTCATCTTCTCAGGAGCCGTCCACCATGCGAGTCGCCGCCATCCAGATGGTCTCGGGCACCAGCCTTGACGCCAACCTCAGTGAAGCCCTGCGCCTGCTGCGCCAGGCTGCGCAGTCCGGCGTCGAGCTGGCCGTGCTGCCCGAGTATTTCTGCTTCATGGGCCACAAGGACGAAGACAAGCTGGTGCTGGCCGAAACGCCGGGGCTGGGCACCGTGCAGGACTTCCTCTCGGATGCGGCGCGCGACCTCAAGATGTGGATCGTCGGCGGCACCCTGCCCATGGCCACCGACGACCCCACGCACGCGGCCAATGCCTCGCTGAGCTACACGCCCAAGGGGCACTGCGCCAGCCGCTACGACAAGATCCACCTGTTCCGTTACGACAACGGTCGCGAACGCTATGACGAAGCGGCCGTGCTCAAGGCCGGTGACACGCCCACGGTCTTCGAGCTGACCGATCATGCCGGTGTGCACTGGCGCGTGGGCCAGAGTGTCTGCTACGACCTGCGCTTTGCCGAGCTTTACCGTGCGCTGGCGGCCGACCTCATCCTGGTGCCGGCGGCCTTCACCTACACCACCGGTCAGGCCCACTGGGAGGTGCTGCTGCGCGCCCGCGCCATCGAGAACCAGGCCTATGTGCTGGCCAGTGCCCAGGGCGGCACGCACGAGAATGGCCGGCGCACCTGGGGCCACAGCATGGTGATCGATCCCTGGGGTGAGGTCATGGCCCTGCAGTCGGGCGGTCCTGGCGTGGTCATTGCCGACATCGACATGGAGCGCCTGCGCAGCGTGCGCGAGCAATTGCCCTCCCTGCAGCATCGTCGTCTGTGACCGGACGCTGACGGCATGAAGCTGCCCGCGCGCCTTGCCGTGCTGGCCTCGCGGCGCTGGCTGCTGTGGGGCGCGCTGCTGCTGCTGGTGGTGGCGCTGCTGGTGGTGCTGGTGTTTCTGGCGGCCGAGTACGAAGAGGGCCGCGACCAGTCCGCTCTGGAGGCCGATGTGGCCGCCACCGCCAGCGACATCCGCGCCGGCCTGCTGCGCAACGTCCAGACGCTGCAATCCCTGCACAGCGTGGCGCCGACGGCCGCCTCCTGGGAGGCGCCGGCCGCCGAACTGCTGGCCATCAGCCGCGAGTTGGTCCGGCTGGAGTGGCGCGACAACCAGCTGAACCTGCTGGCCTGGCGCGATTCGCCCTACCAGGCGGGCCTGTTCGACCTGCTGCCGCGCCAGGACGCCCTGCCCGATCTGCGGCTGGCCTGCGAGAACGCGCGGCGCCTGTCGGGTCACGCGTTCTCGCCCAGCTACTTCTGGCCCCTGCCCGGTGGCCAGGGACTGGAGCTGGTGGAGATGTGCCTGCCGGTGGTCAGGGCCGGCAAGCCGCAGGGGTACCTGGTGGCCACCTACTCGCTGCACGGCATCCTGTCCGAGCTGACCAACCGCGATCTGCTGCGCGGGCGCGGTCTGGCCTTCACCGATGCCGATGGCACCCGTCTGGCCCTGTACAGCTCCGTGCCGGTGCGCCGCCGCCTGCTGGTGGCCAACCATCTCATTGACATGCAAGGGATGACCCTGGTGCTGCGCATGGAAAGTGCCCGGGCCGCCTACGGATTGTTCCCCAACGTCCTCACCGCGGTGGTGGGGGTGCTGTCGCTGTCGCTGCTGGCGGTGCTGGCGCTGCTGGGGCGCGACATCCGCCGGCGCCAGCGCGCCGAGACCGAGCTGGCCGCCGCCCTGGCCTTTCGCAAGGCCATGGAAGACTCGCTGGTCACCGGCCTGCGTGCGCGCGACATGGAAGGGCGCATCACCTACGTCAACCCGGCGTTTTGCCAGATGGTGGGGTTCCCGGCCGACCAATTGGTGGGCAGCGGTATACCGGCGCCGTGGTGGCCGCCCGAACTCGTGGACGAGTACCAGCAGCGCCAGGCGGTGCGCCTGGCCGGCAATGCCCTGCCGCGCGAGGGATGGGAATCGGTGTTCCAGCGCAGCGACGGCACCCGTTTTCCGGTGCTGATCATCGAAGCGCCCCTGATCGACGCCCGGGGTGTGCAGACCGGCTGGATGAGCGCGATCCTGGACATGACCGAACAGCGCCGGATCGAAGAACTCAACCGCGCTTCCCAGGAGCGGCTGCAGGCCACCGCCCGCCTGGCGATGGTCGGCGAAATGGCCTCACTGCTCAGCCATGAGCTCAACCAGCCGCTGGCGGCGATTGCCAGCTACACCACGGGCCTGACCAACCTGATGGATCAGGCCCCGGCCGAGGACTTGCCGCCCGCCGAACTGCGCCAGGCCATCCGGCGCATCGGGGAGCAGGCCGATCGCGCCGGCCGTGTCATCCGCAGCGTGGCCGACTTCGTCCGGCGTCGCGAGCAGGCCCGTGAAACCGTCTCCCCGGCCGCCCTGTTCGATGCCATCGGCCCGCTGATTCACCTGCAGGCCAAGAAGACGGCCATCCGGCTGCACACCGACATCGCCGCCGACTGCCCGGCGGTCAGTTGCGACCGCACCATGGTCGAACAGGTGTTGCTGAACCTGGCGCGCAACGGCATGCAGGCCATGCCCGATGGCGAGCCGCCGCTGCGCTCGGGTCTGCGGGTGCTGACGATGTCGGCGCGGCCGGTGCGACCTCTGGCCGGCACCGATACGTCAGCCGCTTCGGGGCGCCTGTGGGTCGAGTTTGCCGTCACCGATCATGGCATCGGCCTGGCGCCCGAGGTGGCCGAGAAACTCTTCACGCCGTTTTTCACCACCAAGTCCGAAGGCATGGGCCTGGGCTTGAGCTTGTGCCGCACCGTCATCGAGCAGCACGGTGGCGCGCTTACCCACGAGCCCGCCCAGCCGCGCGGCACAGTGTTCCGGTTCACCCTGCCAGCGGGCTGATGTTTGACGCTGGCCGCCTCGGTCTATCATCCGCCCATGACGCCCCATCCCGACGCCCGCATCTACCTGGTCGATGACGACGCCGGTGTGCGCGAGGCCCTTTCGTGGCTGCTGCGCACACGGCGCCTGCTCAGTGTCGGCTTTGACAGTGCCGAGGCCTTCCTGGCCGAGGTTCAGGACTGGCGTACCGAACCCGACGTGCCCTGCTGCCTGCTGCTGGATGTGCGCATGCCGGGCATGAGCGGACTGGCCCTGTTCGACCACCTGCTCACGCAGCCCTGGCAAGCCTTGATGCCGGTGATCTTCCTCTCCGGTCACGCGGATGTGCCCACGGCGGTCGACGCGGTCAAGCGGGGCGCCTTCGATTTCTGCGAGAAGCCCTTTTCAGACAACGCCCTGGTCGACCGAATCGAGCAGGCGCTGGCGCAGTCGGCGCAGGTGCTGGCCCAGCGCACCGCCCGGCGCAGCCTGCAGCAACGCCTGGACAGCCTGACCGATCGGGAGCGGGATGTGATGCGGCTGGTGGTCGACGGCCTGCCCAACAAGCTGGTCGCCGACCAGCTCAACATCAGCGTGCGAACGGTCGAGGTTCACCGATCGCGCGTGTTCGACAAGATGGGTGTCAAGTCGGCGGTGGAACTGGCCAATGCCTTGCGTGCATCCTGAGCCGACGGGGGCCTGGTTCAACTGCGAGGGGTCGGCGGTTCGCCCGGGTCCTTTTCGTCCGCTGTCCTGTCGTGAACCTCGTCGCGCAGTTCACCGTTCTTGCGCCCGGAAAACATCGTCCACCAGACAATGAAGATCAGCAGCAAAAAGGCGCCCAGCGCCTCCAGCAACAACAAGGTCATGCCAACATCCGGTGAAAAGTTTTCGGTGCCAGTCCGGCGCGCCAGCGTGGGTCGCTGGCGCCTGGCGCTCATGGGCGGCATTGTAGGAATTCTGGCCGGCTGCGCCGTGGTCACCCAGGACATGCCCTCCGCCCCTGCGGGGGCACCCGTCACCGCGGCGCCGGCGCCCGTGGCCACCGTGCCGGATACCGGCACCCTGCCGCCACCGATTGTGCGCGGCAAGAGCCTGTGGACACCGGTGCGCTGGGCCGATGTGCCCGGCTGGGGCAGTGACGGGCTTCACGAAGCCTGGAACGCCTGGCTCAAGTCCTGCGAGCGGCCCGGCGAGGGCGCAGGCCCCGGCAGTGCGGCCATCTGCGGCGAGGTGCGACAACTCTCGATCGCCAGTGCGCAGGAGCAGCACAACTGGGTCCAGCGCCGCTTCGTGCCCTATCGGATCACCGAATCCGACGGCCGGGCGCCGGAGGGTCTGCTGACGGGCTACTACGAACCCGTGCTGGCCGCCCGCCGCCTGCCCGATGCCACCTACCGGGTGCCGCTCTATGGCCTGCCGCGCGACTGGCGGCGCGGCCAGACCTGGTACAGCCGCAAGGAGATCGACACCCAG
>JAJPEW010000258.1 GCA_021166755.1 Hydrogenophaga sp.
GCCTTCTGGAACTCGGCGTAGTTGTCGGCGGCGTCTTCGATCTCGGTCGGGCAGTTGAAGGTGAAGGCGGCCGGCATGAAGATCAGGACGGACCACTTGCCGTGCAGGTTCTTCTCGGTGATCTCGATGAACTCGCCCTTGCCACCGTCGCGGTTGACGAAAGCGGTGGTCTTGAACGGCTGGACTTGGGTGTTGATCAGGGACATGGTTTTTTCCTCTGCAAGGGTGGTTGGGAACTGGTGTGCAGTACTGCTGCACTGCAACGCAACAAATCATAGCTGACTTCTATTAATAATCAATATTGATAGTTCCTATCCACCCCATAGATTTGTGATGCACCGCAGCATCGTCAACACGACAGCGTCATTCTCACACCACACTCTCTTTAAAATACTTTACGAATCGTTCGCATTTAGAATAAGATTTCGGCCTCCAGCCAGCCACAACGCCGGGTCGTTGAAGCCAGCCGACAACTTCAACGCATCCGAGCCATGTCCCAACGCAAGAAAGCCGCCCGCGGCCGACAGCAGGCGCACCGCCTGCAACCCTCCCCTGCTTCCCATTCCAACGCCGTCCTGCTGCCTCTGGGTGCCATGCTGCTGGCTGGCTCCCTGAACGCCATGGCCCAGACGACACCCGCTGCGCCGACCGACACGGGCCGGACCCTGGGCACCGTCACCGTCCGCGAGAGCGCCGAAGCACCGGAAGGCAAGGACGCCGTGCGCGCCACCGAAGTCACCATCGGCAAGGGCAAGCAGCAGTTGCGCGACATTCCGCAATCCGTGACCGTGGTGACCGAGCGACTGATCGACGACCGCAACCTGGACACCGTCAAGGAAGCCCTGAAGAACACCGCCGGCATCACCTTCCTGGCCGCCGAAGGTGGCGAAGAAGATATCCGCCTGCGCGGCTTCGCCCTGCAGGCGACCGGCGACCTGTTCATCGACGGCATGCGCGACCCGGCCATCTATGACCGCGACACCTTCAACCTGGACCGCCTTGAGGTGCTGCGCGGCTCTGCCTCGATGCTGTTCGGCCGGGGCTCCACCGGTGGCGCTGTCAACCAGGTGTCCAAGCAGCCCCGCCTGATCGACGAGCACCAGGTCGACCTCACCTTGGGCAACCACAAATACGTGCGTGCCACGGGCGACTTCAACATCAAGACCGGCGAGAGCGCCGCGCTGCGCATCAATGCCATGGCCACCAAGGCCGACAACAACGGCAGCGGCTCCAGCATCGACAAGCGCGGCCTGGCCGCCGCCTACCGCTGGGGCATCGGCGAGAGGAACGAGTTCCAGGCCAGCCTGTACCACCTGGACAACAACAACGGCATCAACTACGGCATCCCGTTCATTGCGCCCACGCGCACCGCCACCAATCGCGTGCTGCTGCCGCTGGATCCGGACGCGTACTACGGCCTGGACAGCGACTACAACGACAGCGGCGCCACCATTGCGGGCTTCGCGCACACCCACCGCTTCAGCCGCGACAGCGAACTCAAGACGCAGGTCCGTGTCGGCAAGTTCGAGCGTGACCAGCGCTCGGGGGCCATCCGCCTGTGCACCCGCGGCGTGAACCAGCAGACCGGCGCCGTGACCAATCCGCAGTGCCCCACCTCGAACACGCTCGAGAACTTCGGTCCGAACACGATCTTCACCCGCGGCAACCACCTGAAGATCCAGGACATGGACACCGCACAGTTCCAGAGCGACTACTCAAGCAAATTCGACGCCCTGGGCATGAAGCACGAGCTGCTGACCGGTGTCGATGTCTCGCGCGAGGAGCGCACGGTGTTCGCGGCCCGCTCACGTGCCCAGGGCGGCGTCGACCTGACCAAGCCCACCACCCGCGTCGGCACCCCGGACGATGGCGCCCGCGTGAATGAAGGCTCCCGCGTACTGCGTGTCAACAACCAGTACACCTCGCAGGGCTGGGGCGCCTATGTGCAGGACACGGTGCAGATTGCGCCGGCCTGGAAGGTGGTGGCCGGTATCCGCTACGACAACCTGACCGGTGACTACGATGCGTTCTCGATCCCCGCGGCCGCAGCGGGTCCCACGACCACCACCAGCTACCGCATGAAGGTGTCCGAGTGGAGCCCGCGCGCCGGCGTGCTGTTCCAGCCGACCCCTTTGCACTCGTTCCACTCCTCAGTGGGCCAATCGTTCAACACCTCGGGTGACGCCTACTCGCTGGGCGCCGACAACGTGGACACGCCGCCCGAGAAGAGCCGCAACTTCGAGATCGGCGCCAAGCTGGACTCGGCCGACAAACGCTTCAGCACCCGCCTGGCCGTGTTCCGCTCCGAGAAGTACAACGAGCGCAACACCGATCCCGACCTGCCAGTGGTCACGCTGTCGGGCAAACGGCATGTGGCGGGCTTCGAGGCCGACATCGCCGGCCGTCTGACGCCGCAGTGGGAGGTGTTCGGTTCCTACATGTGGCTGCCGGTCGCCAAGGTGGACAAAGCGGCCCCCTGCCCGCGCACCGGTGGATGCGCCCAAAGCAGCCCCGGCGAGCGCCCGGGTGACCGCCCGGCCCTCACGCCCGAGCACAGCGGCACGGTATGGACCACCTACCAGTTCACCCCGCGACTGCGCCTGGGTGCCGGCCTGAACTTCCGCGGCAAGCAGAAGCCCACCCGTGTGGAATGGACCGTGCCCTCGTACGTGACCGCTGACCTGATGGCCGAATACAAGTTCGACTTCGACCGCCTGACGCTCAAGGCCAACCTGACCAACGTCACCGACAAGCTGTACGCCGACCAGCTGTACCCGGCCCATTACATCCCGGGTGCGGGCCGCACGCTGCAGGTGACCGCCAGCCTGAAATTCTGATCGGGTCTCACAGTCCGATCACAGGCCTATCAAGGCCGCTCCGCCCCAGGCGGGGCGGCCTTATTCCTTTCATGTCCGGATTGCAGGCACCATGCTGATCACCCTTCCCGATATCCTCAGCCCTGACGAACTGGCCCTGGCACGCCGCCTGCTCACCGAGGCACCCTGGGACGACGGCCGCGAGAGCGCCGGCCCCCAGGCACAGATGGTCAAGAACAACGAGCAGTTGCCCCACGACTGCGAAGCCGCCACCGCCATCCGGCAAATGGTTCTGCAGGGGCTGAACCGCTCGGCGCTGTTCTTCAGCGCTGCCCTGCCCTTGCGCATCTTCACCCCGCGGGTCAACCGGTACAGCGGCGCCGCCAACGCCTACGGCAACCATGTCGACAATGCCATCCGCCTGCGCGCCGCTGCTGGCGGCCCGACCGAATATGTCCGCACCGATGTGTCGTGCACGGTCTTCCTGAGCGACCCCGACGAGTACGACGGCGGGGAGCTGACCGTCAGTGACACCTATGGCACGCGCGGTGTAAAACTGCCCGCGGGTCATGCCGTGCTGTACCCCGGCACCAGCCTGCACCAGGTCACCCCGGTCACCCGCGGTGCCCGCGTGGCCTGCTTTCTGTGGGTGCAAAGCATGGTGCGCAGTGACGAGCAGCGGCGTCTGCTGCACGACATGGACATGAACCTGCTGTCGCTGCGCCAGCGCCTCGGTGAATGCGAGGAAACCACCGCCCTGACCGGCACTTACCACAACCTGCTGCGCCTGTGGGCTGAGACATGAGCGAGCCCGCATTGCCGCCGTCGGTGGTGAACCTGGCCGACCACGAGGCGCTGGCCCGCCAGCGCCTGCCCGCCGACCGCTGGGCCTATCTGTGTGGCGCCGCCGGCGACGGTATCACCGCCGCAGAAAACCAGCGGGCCTGGCAGGCCATCGGCCTTCGGCCCCGGGTGCTGCGCCCATTGGCTGGGGGCCACACCCGGATCAACCTTCTGGGTCAGGAGTGGGCCCATCCCGTGCTGGTGGCACCGATGGCCTACCAGCGCCTGGCGCATCCCCAGGGTGAAGCCGCCGTGGCGCTGGCGGCCGCCGTCATGGGCGCCGGCATGGTGCTCAGCACCCAATCCAGCGTCAGCATGGAAGAGGTGTCCCGCCTGGTGCTGACCGAACCCGCACGCGGCCCCCTGTGGTTCCAGTTGTACCTGCAACCCGACCGGGACTGGACCTGCCGGTTGATCCGGCGCGCCGAGGATGCAGGCTATGAAGCCCTGGTGCTCACCGTCGACGCCCCTGTCCATGGCGCACGAGACGCCGAACGGCGCACCGGCTTCCGGTTGCCGCCAGACATTGAAGCGGTCCACCTGCGTGAGCCGCCTTTGTCTCGCCAGCCCGTCCCGGCGACGGGACCAAGCGCGCTGTTCGACGGCCTGCTTTGCAGCGCGCCCACCTGGGACGACATCGCGTGGCTGAGAGCGCAGACGTCCCTGCCGATCCTGCTCAAGGGCATCACCCACCCCGCCGATGCCCGGATGGCGGTGGACCTCGGAGCCGCCGGTGTCATCGTGTCCAACCATGGCGGCCGCACGCTGGACACGGCCGAGCCCACCGCCCGCGCGCTGCCCGATGTCGTGGCCGCCATCGGAGGCGACGTACCCGTCCTGGTGGATGGCGGGATCCGACGGGGCACCGACATCCTGAAAGCCCTGGCCCTGGGCGCGTCGGCGGTGCTGGTGGGCAGACCTGTGCTCCATGGCCTGACCAATGCCGGCGCGCCGGGCGTCGCCCATGTGCTGCGCCTGCTGCGCGACGAACTGGAGATCGCGATGGCTCTGACGGGGTGCCGGACACTGGAAGATGTCCAGCCCGACCTGCTCAGATCAATTTGAGGAAAATTTTCTTGCGCATTCGCAAATGCGAAGAATTCGTATTTATAATACGAACATCAGTTTTCAACGACCCACCGCAACCATGGCAATCTCACTGTCCATCCTCGGCGGCAGCCTGCTCCTGATCCTGGGCGCAGCATGGTGGGTCCTGCGGACCTGAGAGTTCCTGTACATACACTATGCTTTCCACCCACGCCACCGCCACCGTACCCCAGGACGGGTTCGGGCCGGTCACGCCCAGCGCACGCATGAACCGCCGCCTGCTCATTGTTGCCGCCGTCATCGGCCTGCACATCGCCGGTCTGTGGGCCCTGCAGACGGGTCTGTTGCGCCGCGCGGTCGAACTGGTGGTGCCGGTCCAGGTGATTGCTGACCTGATCGAACTGCCCCAGCCCAAGGTGGAACCGACCCCACCCCCTCCGGCACCGCAACCGACGCCCAAGCCGCAGCCGGTGGTCCGCCAAACACCCAGGCCACAGCCCACCCCACTGCCGGTGGCCGTGGCCGACCCGGCTCCGTCGGACCACGCGCCCATCGTCCCCGCCCCGGTTCCCCCTGCACCCGCAGAACCCAGCCCGGCGCCGGCCAGGCCAGTTGAGCCCGCCGTGCCAGCCGTTCAGCTGCCCTCCAGCACGGCCGACTACCTGAACAATCCCGCACCGGCGTACCCGCCGCTGTCACGGCGCCTGGGTGAGCAGGGCCGCGTGGTGGTGCGCGTCCTCATCGGCACCGATGGCACCGCCAGCCAGGCCGAGATCCGGAGCTCCAGTGGCTTTGAGCGCCTGGATCAGGCCGCGCTGCAAACGGTGCTCAAGTGGCGCTATGTCCCTGGCAAACGGGCAGGAGTGCCCGAGGCCATGTGGTTCAACGTGCCCATCAACTTTGTGCTGGAGTGAGGCCCTGCCCTGCTCTGACTTTTTCCGACCGCAGATCAACTACCCATGGATTCGAACTTTGCCTCTTCCGGCCTGGCCCACGTGTGGACCCAGGGCGACGCCGTCACCCGCGCCGTGGCCATCGTGCTGCTGATCATGTCGCTGGCCACCTGGATCATCATCCTGTGGAAGGTGCTGGACCAGCGCGGCTACCGCAAGCAGGCCAAGGCCTGTGAAAGTTTCTGGCACAGCGCCGACTTTGCCGAAGGGCTGGACAAGCTGGGCGAGGCTGATGGCAACCCGTTCCGCGCGCTGGCGACCGAAGGCCGTGAAGCCACGCGCCACATCCTGCACAAGGACGGGCGCACGGGCCCTCAACTGCATGACAGCCTGGACATCAGCGACTGGGTCGAGCGCAGCCTGCGCCGCAGCCTGGACGACCACACGGCCCGTGCCCAGAGCGGTCTGACGGTGCTGGCATCGATCGCCTCCACCGCCCCCTTTGTCGGCCTGTTCGGCACGGTCTGGGGCATCTATCACGCGCTGCTGAGCATCGGTGCTGCGGGCCAGGTCAGCATCGACCAGGTGGCCGGCCCCATCGGTGAGGCCCTGATCATGACCGCGCTGGGTCTGCTGGTGGCCATCCCCGCCGTGCTGGGCTACAACGCCCTGGTGCGCGGCAACAAGGCGATCACGCACAAGCTCAACCGCTTCGCCCACGACCTGCATGCCTACTTCGTCACCGGTGCACGGGTGACCGCGGGTGGCGATGGCAAAGTGCTGCCGATGAAGAAGGCCTGAGGAGTCAAGCCATGGCCATTGGAACCCAGGACGACAGCGACGAGATGCTCAGCGAGATCAACATGATCCCGTTCATCGACGTGATGCTGGTGCTGCTGATCATCTTCATCATCACCGTGCCCGTGATCAAGCACGCGGTGAACATCGACCTGCCCCGCGCCAGCAACGAGAAGGTGCTCGACAAGCCCGAGAACGTGCGCCTGTCGGTCGACGCGGAGGGTGTGTATTACTGGAACGAACTGCGGGTGGAGGACGCCGATTTCGAGCAGCGCCTGGCCCAGACGGCAGCCCAGGAGCCGCAGCCTGAACTGCATATCCGGGGCGACAAGGCGGTACGTTACGAACGGGTGGCCCAGGCCATGGCCGCCGCCCAGCGTGCCGGCGTGCGCAAGATCGGCTTCATCACCGAGCCGGCCACCCCCTGACCCGCTGACACACGAGGAGAGATGACATGCCCGACTGCGTGATGCCTGCCAGCCAGGAACCTGTCCGAAGCACGCCCGCCGGCGTTCAGACACCCGCCACCGCACCACACGGCCCTGTGTTGCAGAGCAACGACCTCCTGCAAGGTCGCCATGCCATCGTGATCGAACACAACGGGTCGGTCTACCGCCTGCAGACCACCCGTCAGGGCAAGCTGATCCTCACCAAGTAAGGACAGCCCGCCATCCATCGGTTTCATCGTGGGGCGACACCGGGAACCTCATTCCCGAGCGTCGTTTTTTGCCAGCCAGGAAGTCTGAACGCTTCGTTAGCCAGGCATTTTTTCCACCTTTGAAACCGAAGCGGCTCAGTTCAGAACAGCGATCCCCGCCTTCGCGATCTGGGCGTCCTCGCTGGACTTCACGCCGCTGACGCCGACGGCACCAATGCACTGGCCATCCACCAGGATGGGGACTCCGCCTTCGAGCATGCCCTCGATGGCCGGAGCGCTCAGGAAAGACATGCGACCCTGGTTGATCACATCCTCATAGACCTTGCTCTCACGGCGGCCCAGGGCGGCGGTGTGGGCCTTGGCGGGGGCGATGTGGGCTGAGATCGGGGGAGCACCGTCCAGACGCTGCAGCCACAGCAGGTGACCACCGTCATCCACGATGGCGATCGTGACCGCCCAGTTGTTTTTCAGCGCCTCGGCTTCGGCGGCGGCAGCCACCGCCTTGACATCGGCCAGTTCGAGTACGGCTTTGTTTTTCATGAACTTTTTCCTGTGTTGAAGGTCTGACGGATCGTCCGCATGATTGGAAAGCAGGACGTTCAGGCTGGCAACCATACCGCAGCAATTGCTGTCATGGGAGTCAAAAATGATCTGACTGCGGCAGGGGCTGACCGACAGGGATCGGGAACGGCCCCTAGAATGCGGACTTTTATCGTCACCCCCGTCATCCACAGGAGTACGTCATGAACCAGCACCCCCTGCAGACCGGCACCTTCGGTCACACGACCACAGGTCTGGCCTACGAGCGCCAGAAGGTCATGCGCAACACCTACTGGCTGCTTGCGCTGTCGCTGCTGCCCACCGCCCTGGGTGCGTGGGTGGGACTTCGCACCGGCATCACCGCCGGCCTGACGGGCGGTATTGGTCTGGTGGTTTTCCTGGGTGGCGCCTTCGGCTTCATGTTCGCCATCGAGAAGTTCAAGAACTCTGCCGCCGGCGTGCCGATTCTTCTGGCCTTCACCTTCTTCATGGGCCTGATGCTCTCGCGCATGCTGGCCGTGGTGCTGGGCTTCAAGAATGGCTCTGACCTGGTGATGACCGCCTTCGCGGGTACCGCCGGCGTGTTCTTCGTGATGGCCAACCTGTCCACGGTGATCAAGCGAGATCTCTCGGGCATGGGCAAATGGCTGTTTGCCGGTGCCCTGGCGATCATGATCGGCGGCATCATCAACGTGTTCGTCGGCAGCCCGGCGGCCTTTGCCGCCATCGCCACGCTGGCCATCATGGTCTTCAGCCTCTATCTGCTGTATGACCTCAAGCGCATCGTGGACGGCGGCGAGACCAACTACATTGCCGCCACCCTGGGCCTGTACCTGAGCCTGTACAACATCTTCCAGAGCCTGCTGGCCCTCTTGGGCATCTTCGGTGGTGACCGTGAGTGACGCCAAGGTCTCGTCCGTCTGATCAGGGGGGCTTCGGCCCCCTTTTTCGTGGCCGTTCAGGCCCGAAAGCGCTCAAGATTTCCAGGTGCCGGCCGACATTTGAGACATGTTCAGCTCTGCACGACTCCTTCTGATGCTCAGCGCCACCGGCTTGCTGGCCGGGTGCGACCTGCTGGGGATCGAGACCGCCAGCCAGGTGGCGGCGCGCAAGGAGGCCGAAGGCAAGGCCATCGGCAGCGCCTGCCGCCACGCGGTGCGCAGCATCGAGGACTGCTTCCGATCCAACCCCAAGGCCGGCAAGGCGGCGGTCTTCGCGGGCTGGAAGGAAATGGATCAGTACATGCGAGAGAACGAGATCGTCGGGATGCCGAACGAGTCCGAATCCTCGAAGGATGCGCCGAAGGCGGATGAACCGATCGAAGAGATCATCCTGCCCGAGCGCAAGACCGGCAGCACGCGCCGGTCCTGAGCATTTCCGGGTCCTCAGCCCGCCAGATCGAACACCGCGATGCTCTCGACGTGCGCGGTGTGCGGGAACATGTTGACCACACCCGCTGCCGTGCAGCGGTAGCCAGCCTGATGCACCAGCAGGCCGGCATCACGCGCCAGGGTGGCCGGGTTGCAACTGACATAGACGATCCGTCGCGGCGGCGTCCACCCCGCCCGGCGTGACGGATCCTGATGCAGGTCGGCCAGCGCCTTGGCAAGGGCAAATGCGCCCTCGCGTGGCGGATCCACCAGCCAGCGGTCGGCGACGCCATCGGCCACCAGGAGTTCCGGCGTCATCTCGAACAGATTGCGCGCCACGAAAGACGTCGGTGCCAGGGGCTGAAGTCGGCCCGCCTGGTTGTGGCACAGGTTGTCCCGTGAACGGGCCACCAGCGCCTCGCTGCCTTCGATGCCCAGTACCTCGCCAGCCTGCGTGGCAATCGGCAGGGTGAAGTTGCCCAGGCCGCAGAACCAGTCGATCACCCGTTCATCGCGTTGGGCGTCCAGCAGACGCAGGGCACGTGCCACCAGCACCCGGTTGATGTGGGGGTTGACCTGGGTGAAATCCGTGGGCTTGAACGGCATGTGGACGCCGAACTCGGGCAGTCGGTAGGACAGCACCGGTCCCTGCTCATCCAGCAGTCGGACCGTGTCCGGGCCCTTGGGCTGCAACCACCACTGCACACCATGCTGCTGCGCAAAGGCACGCAGGCGGCTCTGGTCATCCTCGGACAGGGGTTCCAGGTGCCGCAGGACGAGCGCCGTGACCTCGTCGCCGCAGGCCAGTTCGATCTGCGGGCAGGTCTCGCGGGCATCCATGCTGAAGATCAGCTCCCGCAGCGGCAGCAGCAGATCACTGACATGCGGCGGCAGCACGTGGCAGACCTTCATGTCGGCCACGTAGCGGCTCTTGCGCTCATGAAAGCCGATCAGGACCTCGCCTTTCTTGTGCACATACCTGACCGACAGGCGCGCCCGGTAGCGGTAGCCCCAGGCCGGTCCCTGGATCGGGCGCAGCAAGGTTTCCGCCTTCACCTTGCCCAGGTGCCAGAGGTTGTCCTCCAGCACCCGCTGTTTGATGGCCACCTGACCCGACTCGTGCAGGTGCTGCATCTTGCAGCCACCACAGGCACCGGCATGCAGCCCGAAGTGGGGGCAACCGGGGCGCACCCGCTGTGAAGACTCGCGGTGGATCACCGTGGCGGTGGCCGCTTCCCAGTTGTTCTTGCGCCGGTTGACGCTGACACTGACCTGCTCGAACGGCAGTGCGCCCTCGATGAAGACGACCTTGCCATCGGGCCGGTGCGCGATGCCCTGGGCTTCAATGTCCAGGGACTCGACGGCCAGCCAACCCTCGGGCAGGCCGGCAGATGGGGATGTGGGAGGAACGGTGTTGTCGGGGATCTCTTGGCTCATGCCCCGATTGTCTCAGGAGACGGTGGCGCCACCTGATCCAGGCGTGGTCCCGACACTGCCCGTCTCGGTCCAGGCGTTCAGGTATTCCCGCCAGTGCGGCTCACTGCGTGCCAGTTGCGCCACGGTCTCCTGCACCAGGTCGATCTCCTGCGCATACTCGGCCTCGGTCAGACCACCTCGCATCTTCTGGAAGCGGCAGTACACCAGGTAGGTGTTCATCACGTCGGTCTCGCAATAGCGACGGATGTCTTCCAGACCACCGGCCTGGTACTGGGGCCACACCTGGGAACCGTCCATGCCCAGCTTGCCGGGAAAACCGCAGAGCTTGGCCAGCGCGTCCAGCGGTGCGTTGTTCCGGGGGTTGTACATGGCCAGCAGGTCCATCAGGTCCAGATGGCGCATGTGGTAGCGACTGATGTAGTTGTTCCACTTGAACTCGCGGTCATCCTCGCCCATGTCCCAGTACTTGCTGGCCTCGACACCGTGGCGCAGGCCGCGGTAATGCAGCACGGGCAGATCGAAACCGCCGCCGTTCCAGCTGACCAGTTGCGGCTGGTGTTTCTCGATCGTGTGAAAGAAGGTCTGGATGACCTTGCCTTCGCTGTGTCCGTCACGGTCGACGAACGAGTGCACGCGCAAACCCTCCGCTTTGCGAAAGACCACACTGATGACCAGCACCCGCTGCAGGTGCAGCGGGGCGAAATCGCCCTGCCCTCTTTCCTTGCGCTCCGCCAGCCACGCCTCGTAAACCTGTGAGTCGCTGTGTCCGGCAGGATCTGCGCGCAGCAAGCGAAGGCCTGCCACGTCCGGCACCGACTCGATGTCGAAGACGAGGACAGGCCAGCTCAAGGCGGCTCGCCTCAGCGCTTGGGCAGGTGGTTGAGCGGATCGACCGGCTTGCCCTGGCGGCGCACTTCGAAGTGCAACTTGACACGGTCGGTGTCGCTGCTGCCCATTTCGGCAATGCGCTGACCCTGTTTGACCTGCTGGTCCTCACGCACCAGCAGGGCCTGGTTGTGAGCATACGCAGTGAGGTAGGTGTTGTTGTGCTTGAGGATCACCAGGTTGCCGTAACCCCGCAGACCGGCGCCCGCATACACGACTCGGCCGTCGGCGGCTGCGACCACGGGGTCACCCGGTTTGCCACCGATCGAGACCCCTTTGTTGCGCGCCTCATCGAAAGTGGCAATCACCCCACCCTGAGCCGGCCAGACAAAAGCGATTTCGTCAGGACCGGAAGGTTGCTCGGCCGCCGGGGCCGGCGCAGGGGCCGCTGTGGCGGCAGCTGGCGCAGGCGCAGGCGCGGTTGCCGGAGCCGGGGCCGACGTGGCAGCCGCCTGACCGATGGGCCGCCCGACGACGGCGCTGCTGGGCACCGGCGCCACGGCCACCGGAGCAGCTGGCGCGGCAGCAGGCACCGGCGGCGCCACCCTCAGCACCTGACCGACTTCGATCAGGTTGGGATTGGCCAGGTTGTTCCATGCCTGCACATCGCGCCAGGCCTGGCCGCTTTCCAGTGCAATGCGGTAGAGCGTGTCCCCGGGCTTGACGGTGTAGTAGCCTGGTTTGCCGGCGTTCTCGGCCCCCGGCAACGCCTTGATCGCCTCCTGTGCTTTGGCACCCGACCGCTCTTCCACGGGTGCCGGCTGCGCGACGCGCCGGGTCGAGCAACCCGCTGTCACGGCCAGGCCGGCCACCAGCGCCAGAAGGGTGATCCGCTGCACCCAGGGCTGCGCGGGGCTGCCGCATTCAAGGTGCAAGGGTTCCACGTGTTGTTTCATGTCTGACGACTCCCATGGGGACACCGGCGCCTGGC
The DNA here is from genome assembly GCA_021166755.1 of Hydrogenophaga sp. GTDB lineage: Bacteria > Pseudomonadota > Gammaproteobacteria > Burkholderiales > Burkholderiaceae_C > Hydrogenophaga > Hydrogenophaga bisanensis. Next base: position 12,219 of record JAJPEW010000258.1, read on the forward strand.
CCGTGCCCGTTCGTGATCCGTAAACCTGAGACTCCCGTATCGACGGGCTCAGGACACACCCGATTTTAGAGGTACGAACAACACCGGTTCGAGCACTTGCTGTCTCGGACCGGCGGCGGTCTTGTCGATGACGATCAGCCGCTGCTGGCCAGGCCCGATCAGGGCCGGAGCGACCAGCCGCCCCCCTTCGGCCAGCTGATCAATCCAGGCTTGCGGAATGGCCTCGCCGCCAGCCGCCGCGATGATGGCCGCGTAGGGCGCACCGTCTGCAAATCCCAGCATGCCATCACCCAGCAGCAGGTGGACATTGGGCAGCCGGAACGGGCGCAGGTTGGACCGCGCACGGTCATGCAGACCCCGCAAGCGCTCGATGGTGTAGACCTCGCGGGCCAGATGACTCAGGACTGCGGCCTGGTAGCCGCACCCGGTGCCGATCTCCAGCACGCGCCCCAATCGCTCACTGCGACCCTCACACAACAGCTCCAGCATCCGGGCCACCACGTTCGGCTTGGAGATGGTCTGCCCCAGACCGATCGGCAGGCTGGTGTCCTCGTAGGCCTGGTTGGCCAGCGCACTGTCGACGAAACGGTGCCGCTCCACCGCCTGCATGGCCGCCAGCACCGCCGGATGGCTCAACCCCTGACGCTGCAGTTTCTGGACCATGGCCATGCGCATGGCCTGCGCGCCGACCGCACCCACCCGCTCGTCCCGCACCGCAGTGGCTGCGGCGGGTTGTACGGCCGGGATGATCGCAGGCCCCTTGCGCGCGGGCTGCGGCGCGGCGGATGCCGGAAGGCGTGCAGGAAACGACGGCCGGGGACGCTCGGCACCCGCGGGCACCGACGCTGCCCTGGGCGCAGGCGACAAGGGTTTCTTCATGCCCCGTGGCCTTCGACAGGCGCCACGGCGCCCGCAGACAGCTGCGCAGCCAGCGGCGCCCAGTAGGGAAGACGCTCGTGATCGGTCAGATCCACCTGCAGCGGCGTGATGGTCGCGTAGCCCTGGGCGGTGCCGTGGAAATCGGTGCCTTCGGCATCGTCCTTGGCCGGGCCGGCGCTGCCGATCCAGTACATGGTCTCGCCCCGCGGGTTCTGCTGGATGATGACCTGCTCGGCCGCGTGGCGGCGCCCCAGACGCGCGACCTTGAAACCGCGCAACTTGTTTGCCGGCAGGTTGGGGATATTGACGTTGAGCAGCCAGGGCGCCGCGCGCTCATCGGCCTTGGGCAGAGACGGCAACAGGCGGGCCACCAGCTCGGCGGCTTTGGCCGCGGCCGCGTCCAGATGACCCCAGCCACGTTCCGTCTGGGAAAAGGCGATGGCCGGGATGCCGAAAAGGTAACCCTCCATGGCCGCGCCCACCGTCCCCGAGTAGATGGTGTCATCGCCCATGTTGGCACCGTTGTTGATGCCGGAGACGACCAGGTCAGGCCGGTAACCCAGCAGCCCTGTCAGCGCGATGTGCACACAGTCGGCCGGTGTGCCGTTGACGTAGCGAAACCCGTTGGGCGCGTGGTGAACATACAGCGGGGAGTGCAGGGTCAAGGCGTTGGACTTGGCGCTGTTGTTGTGTTCGGGCGCCACCACCTCGACATCGGCAAGACCCCTCAGGGCCTCATACAGGGCTTCGATGCCAGGTGCTCGGAATCCGTCGTCATTGCACAGAAGAATCTTCATCCGGGGAATTGTAGGAGTTGCGGGCCGACGGCCGGTCGGTCACCGGGGAGACACGGCCAGACGGTGGATGGACCCTGTCGAACGGCCAGGCTGCCTATCATGCGATCTTCCGACGACACCACCCAAGGAGACACGATGCAAGCGTGGCTGTGCGAAAACCCGACCGGGGTCGAAGCCCTGACCTGGAAGGAACTGCCCACCCCCGAGCCCAAGGCCGGCGAGGTGCTGATCGAGATCCAGGCGGCCAGCCTGAACTTTCCGGATCTGCTGATCGTTCAGAACAAGTACCAGATCAAACCGCCCTTGCCCTTCGTACCAGGTTCGGAATACGCTGGCATCGTCCGCGCGGTGGGAGATGGTGTCACCCACCTCAAGGTGGGACAGGCGGTGGCCTGCCTCAGCGGCACCGGCGGCTTCGGCACCCACACCCTGGCCCCTGCCGCGCTGTGCATGCCGCTGCCCGACGGGTTCCCGGCGGTGGACGCAGCCGCCTTCATCATGATCTATGCGACGTCGTGGCATGCCCTGATGGACCGGGCCCAGCTCAAGGCTGGCGAAACCGTGCTGGTGCTGGGCGCAGCCGGTGGCGTCGGAACGGCGGCCATCCAGATCGCGAAGGCTGCGGGTGCCCGGGTGATCGCAGCGGCCTCCAGCGACGAGAAATGCGATCTCTGCCGGCAGCTGGGTGCCGATGAGGTCATCAACTACAGCATCCACACGCCACAGCAGGGCCTGCGCGACGAGATCAAGCGCCTGACCGACGGCAAAGGACCTGACGTCATCTACGACCCCGTGGGCGGCGATTTCGCTGAGCCGGCCTTCCGCTCGATCGCCTGGCGCGGCCGGTATCTGGTCGTGGGCTTTGCCAGCGGACCGATTCCCAGCCTCCCACTGAACCTGGCTCTGCTCAAGGGCGCCAGCATCGTGGGCGTGTTCTGGGGTGACTTTGCCAAGCGCGAACCCAAGGCCAACGCGGCAATGATGCAGACCCTGGCCGGCCTGTACCTCAAGGGTCAGATCAAACCGGTGATCGACCAGACCCTGCCGATGAAGGATCTGCACAAGGCCTACGCCATCATGGGCGCCCGATCGGTCAAGGGCAAACTGGTGCTGGTCAACTGAGATCGCCCGCGCCCTCCCTGAAAGCCCGTCCTCCCGGCGGGCTTTTCTTTGGGCAAGCCGCTGTTCATGCGCCGTCTCAAGGAATGGCCCTGGATGGCCGATGAAGAGGACTGAAGGTGGCGTCGACCAGCCGGTGTGCGCCCCACTGTCCCCGAGGCCCACA
>JAJPEW010000265.1 GCA_021166755.1 Hydrogenophaga sp.
GGGCTGTGATGTCCACGATCTGGATGATCAGTCCCCTCAACATCCCGTCTTCTAAATACGGCGTGTAGGTGATCGATGCGTAGAAGGCATGTCCGTCCGGGAACTGTCGGCGGCCCTCAAACTGCTGGGCCTCGCCCGCCAGGGCGGCCTCCAGGCGTCCCAGACTGCTCTCGTAGTCCTGGGGCCGGGCTATCTGGCTCAGGTGAAGACCGACGACTTTCTCGGACGTACTCCGCAGCCACCGTGCATAGCTGGCGTTGGCAAAACGGCAGATCAGCTGCTCATCGAACAGCGCGATCTGGACGGGAATCACATCACTGATGCGTTGCAGCAGCTGTGTCTGCTCGTCGCGCTGGCGTTCTGCCGACCGCTGCTGGCTGACGTCCAGAACGGTGCTGTTGGTGCAGACGAATCGACCGTCGGAATCGAAGACGCCAATCGTGGAAATGAGCACTTCGCGCCGATGACCGTGCTTGCCCACCAGCCGCAAGGCCACAGGCGGTACTGGCTTGCCGGCCACCAGATCGGCCAGCCGCAGCTTTTGCTCCGCAAGATCGCCCGGCTCCACGATGTCGCTCAGCTTGAGGCGGCCGATCACCTCGTCGCGCTGGTAGCCGAGCCAGTCCAGCTCGGTCTGGTTCATGCGGTCGATGAGACCATCGGCACGGACAGAGTGGTACCCGCATGGTGCCTGGTTGTACAGGGCGTTGACCTCGCCAAGGGTGCGAAGCAGCCGGGCATTGGTGTCGGCCAGGGCCTCGGTGCGCTCCTGAACCCGGCGCTCCAGCTCGGCGTTGAGTTCGCGGATCTCGTCCTGCTGCCGGCGCTGCTCGGTGATGTCGCGAGACACCACCAGCAGCATGGACGGCTTGCCCAGCGAATCGGTGATGGGGGTCAGGAAGTTGTCCCACCAGCGCGGGTTGCCTTTGAAGGTGGGACCGCTGAGGGTGAACCGCACGCGTTCACCTTGGCGGGCTCGCTCGATGGCATCCCGGACGGTGGACTGAGATTCAGCTGGCCACCAGGTGGCCCACTCTGTCCCCCGGACGGACTCGATGTCATCGAGTTCGACCAGACGTCGGCCCTGGGGCGTGATGTCCATGAGCCGCCCCTGAAGGTCCAGTACCTTGTGGCAGTCCGGGCTGCTGTCGATGATTTGCTGGCTGAGGTTGCCCTTGGTGTCGGCTTCGGTCTTGAGCTCGCGCTGCCAGGTGAGATCCTGCACAAATCCCAGGGTACCGATGACCTGGCCATCGGCGTCTCGGCGGGGAAAGTTGCGGGCCAGCAGGTATTTCTGTGCGCCGTCGGGCATCCGGATCCTGAACTCCAGACTCAGCGTTTCGCCGTCCAAAGTTGCCCGATTCCAGTGTTCTTTGACCTCCTGCAGGTCGTCTGGATGAATCCGGCTGAACCAGCCATAGTCGACAAACTCGTCCGGGCTCAGACCGAACATGGTCGACAGGGACTGGTCGACGTGAGACAGGGTGCCGTCGGCCTGCAGGCGGAAGACGCCGATCGGAAACACCTGCGACAGCGCTTCTGACAAGGCCTGGTACTCGACCAGCGCGTCGTCCGATCCGCCGGGCGGCTGGCGCCGACGGTATCGGCTGACCGCCTTGAGCGGGCCTGCCTGTTCGCCGTGGGGCGGGGTCGGACGCGCGGTCAGTCGGGCAACCTCTTGCTCCAGCTGGGCAATGCGTGCCTGCAACTCAAGCTCACGTGCAGAAACCTCCCGGGTGGGTTCCGGGTGTTCCTGGCGAGCAGGGGACTGCGGCTCACGAGCACTCATTGCTCGTACTGTACCGCAGGCACCCGGCCGAGCTGAGGGGAAAAGGCGGTCAGAAGCGGGGCAGATCCGGATGCGAGAGCTGGCCGCCGCGCACCAGCATCTTGCCGTACTCGGCGCAGCGCTGCAGCGTCGGGATGACCTTGCCGGGGTTGAGCAGCTCGCCGGTATCGAACGCCCGCTTGACCCCGAACATCAGCGCGTTTTCCTCGGCGCTGAACTGCACGCACATGCTGCTGAGTTTCTCGACGCCCACGCCGTGCTCGCCCGTGACGGTGCCGCCCATGGCCACGCTGGTCTCCAGGATGTCGGCGCCGAACAGCTCGCAGCGGCGCAGCTGGTCCGGATCGTTGGCGTCGAACAGGATCAGCGGGTGCAGGTTGCCGTCGCCGGCGTGGAACACGTTGGCACAGCGCAGGCCGTACTTCTTCTCCATTTCGGCAATCGCAAACAGGATGTCGGCCAGCCGTTTGCGCGGAATGGTCGAATCCATGCACATATAGTCGGGGCTGATGCGGCCCGAGGCCGGGAAGGCGTTCTTTCGGCCGCTCCAGAAACGCAGGCGCTCCGCCTCGTCCCGGCTGACGGCAATCGCCGTGGCGCCGCAGCCGCGCAGCACCGCGCTCATGCGGCCGATCTCTTCTTCCACCTCTTCCGGCGTGCCATCGCTTTCGCACAGCAGGATGGCCTCTGCATTGAGGTCATAGCCTGCCTTGACGAAGTCCTCGACCGCTGCGGTCATGGGCTTGTCCATCATTTCCAGTCCGGCCGGGATGATGCCTGCCGCGATGACCGCGGCCACCGCGTCGCCGGCCTTCTGGATGTCGTCGAAGCTGGCCATGATGCAGCGCGCCAGCTGGGGCTTGGGCACCAGCTTGACGGTGACTTCCATGGTCACTGCCAGCATGCCCTCGCTGCCGATGATCAGGGACAGCAGGTCCAGCCCCGGCGTGTCCAAGGCTGTGCCGCCAAACGTCACCGGTTCGCCTTCGATGCTGAAACCGCGCACCTGCAGCACGTTGTGCACCGTCAGCCCGTACTTCAGGCAATGCACGCCGCCGGAGTTTTCGGCCACGTTGCCACCGATGGTGCAGGCGATCTGGCTGCTCGGGTCGGGTGCGTAGTACAGGCCGTAGGGAGCGGCCGCCTCGCTGATGGCCAGGTTGCGCACGCCAGCCTGCACGACGGCGGTGCGCGAGCGCGGATCGATGGACAGGATGCGGTTGAACTTCGCCAGCGACAGGGTCACGCCCAGCGGGTGGGGCATGGCACCGCCGGACAGGCCGGTGCCCGCGCCACGCGCCACCACCGGGACGCCCAGGGCATGACAGGCCTTGAGCACCGCCGCCACCTGGGTTTCGGTTTCCGGCAGCGCCACCACCAGCGGGCGTTCACGGTAGGCGGTCAGCCCGTCACATTCGTAGGGGACGGTGTCTTCGGCCTGCCAGAGCAGCGCATGGGCGGGCAGCACGGTCTGCAGGGCGCCCACCACCTCGGCCTGGCGGGCAGCGCGTTCGGTGCGGGTGACTTCGGCGGGGGCGGTGGCGGTATTCATCGCGTCCAGTGTAGGACAAGGGGGCGGCGGACGGATTGAAGAATCTTTCAGCCCGGCATGAGGGCGATTGACCTGCGTCAAGCGCCGGGGCTTGAAATCCGGGGGCGGATCGCCATGTAATTTGCATGGGTGCAGGAGAGCTCTGGCCCGTATGTCCCACCTGAAGCACAGGAGAGTCTTCCATGAACAGTCTGATTGCCCGCTCCGGTTTGTTCGACGATTTCTTCAAGGACGTCGCCCCCGGCTTTTTTGTCAAACCCCTGCATGGTGACCCGCTGCCGTCTCCCGCGCAGATCCGGATCGATGTGAAAGAGGCGGCCGACGCCTATACGGTGCAGGCCGAGATTCCCGGCGTCACCAAGGAGGACATCCACGTGGTGATCGACGGCCCGGTGGTGACCCTGCGCGCCGAGGTCAAGCAACAGGACAGCCAGACCCAGGACGAAAAGGTGTTGCGCACCGAGCGGTACTACGGGTCGGTGGCCCGCAGTTTCCAGCTGGCGTCGGACATCGACAGCGACAAGGCCAAGGCCCGGTATGAGAACGGCGTGCTCACCCTGACCCTGCCCAAGAAGGCTTCCCTGGCAGGGCAGCGTCTGCAAATCGACTGATCGCCGGCGTCTCGTCTCCCGAAAACGGCTCTTCCGGGGCCGTTTCGCATGGGGTCGGGTGGATTCCCCCGGGGCGGTCCGGATCGGTTGGGTCTGGACGTTAAAATTGGCGGTTACATACCGGTTACCAACTTTGCCCCAGAGGAAAAACCATGGCTCTCGTTTCCATGCGCGAACTGCTCGACCACGCTGCCGCCAATGGCTACGGCATTCCGGCGTTCAACGTCAACAACCTTGAGCAGGTGCAGGCCGTGATGGCCGCGGCCGACGAAGTCGGCGCGCCCGTGATCCTGCAGGCCTCTGCCGGTGCCCGCAAGTACGCCGGCGAAAGCTTCATCAAGCACCTGATCCAGGCCGCCACCGAAGCCTACCCCCACATTCCCCTGGTCATGCATCAGGATCATGGCACCAGTCCGAAGGTCTGCCAGGGCGCGCTGGACCTGGGCTTCGGCTCGGTCATGATGGACGGTTCGCTGATGGAAGACGGCAAGACCCCGGCCAGTTTCGACTACAACGTCAACGTGACCCGCCAGGTGGTGGAGATGGCTCACAAGGTCGGCGCCACGGTCGAGGGCGAACTGGGCTGCCTGGGCAACCTGGAAACCGGCGAGGCCGGCGAGGAAGACGGCATCGGTGCCGAGGGCAAGCTGGACCACAGCCAGATGCTGACCGACCCGGAAGAGGCCGCTGTCTTCGTCAAGGCCACCCAGCTGGACGCCCTGGCGATTGCGATCGGCACCAGCCACGGCGCCTACAAGTTCAGTCGCAAGCCCACCGGCGACATCCTGGCCATCAGCCGTGTCAAGGAAATCCACGCCCGCATTCCCAACACCCACCTGGTGATGCACGGCAGCTCCAGCGTGCCGCAGGACCTGCTGGACATCATCAACCAGTACGGTGGCAAGATGAAGCAGACCTACGGCGTGCCGGTGGCCGAGATCCAGGAAGCCATCAAGTACGGTGTGCGCAAGATCAACATCGACACCGACATCCGCATGGCCATGACCGGCGCCGTGCGCAAGTTCATGACCGAGAACCCGGACAAGTTCGACATGCGCGAGTGGATGAAACCTGCCCGTGAAGCGGCCAAGCAGGTCTGCAAGCAGCGTTACCTGGAGTTCGGCTGCGAGGGCCAGGGTGCCAAGATCAAGGGTGTTCCCCTGTCGGTCATGGCGCAGAAGTACGCGGCCGGCGAACTTGCCCAGCAGGTCAAGTGAGCCTGCGATAATCACGCGGAATGGTTCGGAGCCCGCTGACTGTTCGGTCGGCGGGCTTTTTTCTTGCGCATAGCCCTTTGCCGCCCACATCCCATGACTGATGCCCTGCACACCTCCGCCCTGAAGTCCCTGCCGCTGCTGGCGCGCGGCAAGGTGCGCGACAACTACGCCGTGGGCGATGACCGCATCCTGATGGTGGCGTCGGACCGCATCAGCGCCTTCGACGTCATCATGGGTGAGCCCATTCCGGGCAAAGGGCGCCTGCTGACGCAGCTGTCCCTGTGGTGGTTCGAACAACTCGGCCCGCGGGGGCTGAACATCTGCCCCATCCACCTGACCGGCGAGGCGCCCGAGAGCGTGGTGTCGGCGGACGAGGTGGGCCAGATTGAGGGCCGCTCCATGCTGGTGCAGCGCCTCAAGCCCATCCCGGTCGAGGCGGTGGTGCGTGGCTATCTGGCCGGCAGCGGCTGGAAGGAGTACCAGGAGAGCCGGTCGGTCTGCGGTGTGTCGCTGCCCGAAGGCCTGCAGAATGCGTCCAAGCTGCCCGAGCCCATCTACACACCGGCCGCCAAGGCTGCGGTGGGCGAGCACGACGAGAACATCACCTACGAGCGTACGGTCGAGATGGTGGGGGCCGACATCGCGGCGCAGATCCGCGACAAGGCGATTGCCCTGTACAAGGCCGCGGCCGAGATTGCGCTGAAGAAGGGCATCATCATCGCGGACACCAAGTTCGAGTTCGGCCTGGACAAGAACGGCGCCGTGGTGCTGATGGACGAGGTCCTGACCCCCGATTCCTCGCGCTACTGGCCGGCCGACCAGTACGCCGTGGGCAGCAATCCGCCGAGCTTTGACAAGCAGTTTCTGCGCGACTGGCTGGAAACCGCCAAGGTCAATGGCCAGCCCTGGGACAAGGCGCCCCCGGCGCCGCGTCTGCCCAGGGAGGTCATCGAGAAAACGGCCGCGAAGTACCAGGAAGCGCTGACGCGCCTGCTGGGCTGAGCGTCCGCTTCAGTTGCACTGGGGCGGCAGGCCCGGAACGTCCCGGCAGGAGACGCCCCCATTCGTGGTGCAGGCGTTGTTGGCCGCAGTCTGCGCTTCCAGGGTGGACCGGCCTTCGGCGACACCGATGATCAGGCGCCCGCTGGGCAGCGTGCCAGCCGAGAGCGCACCGCATTCACGGAACTGCAGCACCACCGTGCAATCGCCGGCATCGCAGCGGTCGCGGGCCTCTTCGTTGGCTTCGGACTGGGTCCATGCGCCAGTGACGATGGCGGCACGGGTGGTGTTGTAACTGAAGGCGATGGCGCCGTAGGTGTCGTCGTCGCTGCCGCAGGCGGTCATGAAGGCGGCGGCCATCAGCGCCGCTGCCAGGGCGGTGGTTCGCAAAGTCAGCATGGTTTTCCTCCTCTGTCGTGGCCGGCCATGATGGATCGGCCTTTGGCATTCTAGGTCGCCTGGGAGGGCTTTTGCCCGTCTTCTGTCGGTGAAAAACCGCCGGCAAAGGCCGACCTCAGGTAAGTGACCAGGGCCCTGACCGCCAGGGGGGTGTGGGCCGAGTAAGGGCGAATGGCGTAGATGTGGTCGGCAAAGGAGCCCACCGGCTTCCAGTCGGGCAACACCGTGACCAGGCGGCCGCTGTCCAGGGCCGCCTGGGCGCTGAAATCCGGCAGCAGGGCAACGCCCAGGCCGCTGAGGGCGGCATCCCGCAGGGCTTCGCTGTTGTTCGCGGCCAGCGCGCCGTGGACCTGCAGGGTGATGCGCTCGGGGAGTGCTGCGTTCGTGGCCCGTTCAAGTGTCCATGCCGGGATGTCGTGGCCCCTGGGGTAATGCAGGCAGTTGTGATTCGCGAGGTCCGCCGGCGCCTTCGGGGTGCCGGTGCGGCGCAGGTAGGCCTTGCTGGCGACCAGCACCGACCGGGTGCTGCACAAGGTCCACGCCACATGGGTGTCGGGTGGGGTGGAGGTGTGACGCACCGCAAGGTCGAAACCTTCGGTGGCCAGGTTCACCAGGCGGTCGGACATGTCCAGCTCAAGGCGAACCTCCGGATGACGGCGCAGGAACCCGGCCAGATGGGGCACCAGCTGCTGGCGGGCCAGGGCCACAGGGGCGGTGATCCGCAGCAAGCCCTGCGGGCTGCCTGCCAGGTCCCGCACCTGCGCGAAGCTCTGCTCGATCTGTTCAAAGGACGCGCGTGTCTGGTCCACCAGCCGCTGGCCGGCCTCGGTCAGGCGCACGCTTCGGGTGGTGCGCTGGACCAGGGTGATGCCCGCCATCCGCTCCAGATCGGCGATCCGCTGGCTCATGGCGGCTTTGCTGACCCCCAGCCGGGTGGCAGCGGCCGTGTAGCTGCCCTGCTGGGCCAGGACGGTGAGCCAGTGGACATGGCCCCAGAGTTCGGCGTGGTTCGGATCTTTCATGGCGCGATTGTTCACCAGATTGAACAATCAGTTCGCGGAATCGGTCTTGTGGCGAGCAAGGTGCATTCCTACACTGAAACCATCACCCTCAGGTTCCTGACAAAGGCTTTTCCATGATCACCGACATTCCGCATTTCATCGGCGGCGCGCGCAGCGCCGGCGGCTCCTCCCGGCATCAGTCCGTCACCAACCCGGCCACCGGTGCGGTCACGGGCCGGGTATTGCTGGCCAACGCGGCGGATGTGGATACCGCCGTGGCCTCCGCCCAAGCCGCGTTCCCGGCCTGGGCGGACACGCCGCCCATCCGCCGCGCACGCGTCATGTTCAAGTTCCTGGAGCTGGTCAACCAGCACAAGGACGACCTGGCTCGCGCCATCACGGTCGAGCACGGCAAGGTGTTCACCGACGCGCAGGGCGAAGTGGCCCGCGGCATCGATATCATCGAATTTGCCTGTGGCATTCCCCAGCTGCTCAAGGGCGACTTCACCGATCAGGTGTCCACCGGCATGGACAACTGGACCATCCGCCAGCCGCTGGGCGTGGTGGCCGGCATCACGCCGTTCAACTTCCCGGTCATGGTGCCCATGTGGATGTTCCCGCTGGCCATCGCCGCGGGCAACACCTTCGTGCTCAAGCCCAGCCCCATCGACCCGACGCCCTCGCTGCTGATCGCCGACCTGCTCAAGCAGGCCGGCCTGCCCGATGGTGTGTTCAACGTGGTGCAGGGCGACAAGGAAGCCGTGGACGCGCTGCTGGTGCACCCGGATGTGAAGGCCATCAGCTTCGTCGGCTCCACCCCGATCGCGAACTACATCTACGAAACCGGTGCCCACCACGGCAAGCGCGTGCAGGCCCTGGGCGGCGCCAAGAACCACATGGTGGTTATGCCCGACGCCGATCTGGACCAGGCCGTCGACGCCCTGATCGGTTCGGCCTATGGTTCGGCTGGCGAGCGCTGCATGGCCATCTCGGTGGCGGTGCTGGTGGGCGATGTGGGCGACCGCATCATGCCCAAGCTGATCGAGCGCACGCGGCAGCTCAAGGTGCTGGATGGCATGAACCTGGCCGCCGAGATGGGGCCGATCGTGACCGAGGCGGCGCGCCAGCGCATCACGGGTTACATCGAGGCGGGCGAGAAAGAGGGCGCGAAACTGCTGGTGGACGGCCGCGGCTTTGACGGCAAGGTGGCCGGTGATGGCTGTGGCCAGGGTTTCTGGCTGGGCGGCACGCTGTTCGACCACGTGACGCCCGACATGAAGATCTACAAAGAAGAGATCTTCGGCCCGGTCCTGTCCTGTGTGCGCGTGCCGGATTTCGCCACCGCCGTGCAGCTGATCAACGATCACGAGTTCGGCAACGGCACCAGCTGCTTCACCCGCGACGGCAACGTGGCGCGCGAGTTCGCCCGCCGCATACAGGTGGGCATGGTCGGCATCAACGTGCCGATTCCCGTGCCCATGGCCTGGCAGGGATTCGGCGGCTGGAAGAAAAGCCTGTTCGGCGACATGCACGCCTACGGCGAAGAGGGCGTGCGTTTCTACACGAAGCAGAAGTCCATCATGCAGCGCTGGCCCGAGAGCATCGGTAAGGGCGCCGAGTTCGTGATGCCTACCGCAAAGTAAGCACGCTGCTTCTTTGCCAGGATGCGGTGGAACCGGCTACGCCGGGCCACACATCGTCCGTCGCGAAAAGTCTGCGGCCAGCGATCGCGGCGGAGCTGGCTTTGCCAGGCTGCACGTGATGCCCCCTTGAGGGGGTGACGCGCCGCAGGCGCGGCGCGGGGGGTGGGCCTAGTTCAACGCCATGCTCAGCTTGCGGCGGTACTGCGAAACCAGCTGCGCCTGCGGGTCTTCCTGCACGGCGGCCTTGCCGGCCAGCTCGATGCCGCCGGCGCTTTTGCCGGCCGCGGCGGGGTCGGCCTTGGGCCTGGGCGGGGTCATCAGTTCCAGCAGGCCCACATAGGTCTTGCGCGGGGCCTCGTCGTCCCACTTCTTGTCGCGCATGATGATCTCCAGCAGCTCATCCAGCGCGTCGGGCCATTCACCCATCGCGATCAGGACCCGGCTCTTGGCAAAACGGGTCTCGAAATCGCGCTTGTTCTGGCCGATGAGCTCGTCAAACTTCTCCAGCGGCCACTGGCCGCGCGGGTCGGTGGCCACAAACTCCAGCGCGTTGAGCCACTGGGCCAGCGCCTCGAAGCGCAGCTGCACCGGAATCTGGGCCAGGGCGGGGGCGAGGGCACCGGCCGCTTCCGGGAAGCGTCCGTGGCTGATGTACTGCTTGACCAGTTCGAAGCGCAGGTCGTGGTTGTCCGGCGCCTGGGCCACCGCCTGGGCCAGCTTCTCCAGCGCATCGCCGGCGTCCGCGCTGTCGGGCTGGGCCAGCATCTGCTGGGCTTCCTGGGCTTGCGCATGGGCCGCCAGTTCATCCTCGCTGGGCAGGTGTTTGTCCAGGAAAGCCTTGATCTGTCCTTCTGGCAGCGCCCCCATGAAGCCGTCCACCGGCTGGCCGCCCATGAGCAGGACACAGGTGGGAATGCTGCGGATGCCGAACCTCGAGGCCAACTGCTGTTCCTGGTCGGAATCGATCTTGACCAGCTTGAAGCGGCCGCCGTACTCGGCTTCGACCTTCTCCAAAATGGGGCCGATCACCTTGCACGGGCCGCACCAGGGGGCCCAGAAATCGACCAGCACGGGGGTGTGCATGGACGCCTGCAGGACTTCGGCTTCAAAGGTTTCGATGGTGACGTTGATCATGGTGCTGACCTGGGTGTGCGGGTGCCGGCGACAGCGGGGTCGGGGCGTCAATCGTAAAATCGACACTTTACCGGAGAGCGGCGCATGCCGTCGCGTTCTCCGACCCGCCGGCGCTGTCCGGCGTCCACGAGAGCCCCTTCCTCATGTGTACCATTCAGGTTGGCGTGGTCATGGGTTCCAGCAGCGACTGGGACACCATGCAGCATGCCGTGCAGATCCTCAAGGACTTTGGCGTCGCCCACGAGGCGCGCGTGGTCTCGGCGCACCGCATGCCTGACGACATGTTCGCCTATGCC
>JAJPEW010000036.1 GCA_021166755.1 Hydrogenophaga sp.
AGCGTTTACCGCGCGCGGGTGCTGGAGAAGCTGCACCTGGCCAACAACGCCGAGCTGACGGTCTACGCCATTCGTAACAACCTGGTCTGATCCGCGGCCGGCTGCTCATCCACCGGTGAACAGGTCGGTGGCCACCTTCAGCAGGGAGACCACCGGTGCTTCCAGCATGGGCACGGTGAAGGCAATGCCCAGCAGGCCGGCCGACAAGGTCAGCGGAAAGCCGATGGCAAACACGCTGATCTGGGGCGCGACGCGGGAGATGACGCCCAGCACCAGGTTGATGAACAGCAGCATGCCGATCATGGGCAAGGCAATCCAGAGCCCGTAGTGGAAGACCACCGCGCCCAGTTCGTGCAGGCGCAGGCGCGCCACCGATTCCATGGCGCTGCCGTCCACCGGAAACGCCTGGAAACTGGCGGCGACGGCCTGTAAGACCATGAGGTGTCCGTTGATGACCACGAACAGCAGCATGGTCAGGTTGCCGAAATAGCGGCCCACGGCGCTGGTCTGCGAGTTGGTGGACGGGTCGAAGAAGCCGGCAAAGTTCAGGCCCATCTGCAGACCGATGATCTCACCGGCCAGTTCTACCGCCGAGAACACGATGCGCACTGCCAGGCCGATGGCCACCCCTACCACGATCTGCTGCAGCACCACCAGAAACGCGCGGCTGTCGTTGAGGGCGATCACGTCCTGCGGCGGCAACACCGCCTGGGCGCAGATGGCGATCAGGAAGGCCAGGCCCACGCGGGTGCGCATGGGCACCGAGCGGGCCGAAAAAATCGGTGCACTGGAGAACACGGCCAGCACCCGCAGAAAGGGCCAGAAGATCGGCGAGATCCAGGCCATGAGCTGGGCCTCGGAAAAGGTGATCATGGGGTGATCGTGGCCAGACCCGGGATGACGCGCGTCAGACGGCGTACTGAGGGATCGAGAGGATGGTGGAGCGGATGAACTCCACCATGGTGGTCAGCATCCATGGCCCCGCGATGGCAAACACCGCGATGGCCGCGATCAGTTTGGGCACGAAGGACAGCGTGGCTTCGTGGATCTGGGTGATGGCCTGGAACAGGCTGACCACCAGGCCGACGGCGAGCACGACACCCAGCACCGGGGCGGCCACGGTCAGGATCAGGAACAGGGCGTTCTGGCCCATCGTCAGGGCGGCTTGCGGGTCCATGGGTGTCCTAGGTGTTGAAAGAGGCCGCGAGCGAGCCGAGCAGGATGTTCCAGCCATCGGCGAGCACAAACAGCATCAGCTTGAAGGGCAGGGCCACCAGCACGGGGGAGAGCATCATCATGCCCAGCGACATCAGCACGCTGGCGACCACCATGTCGATGACCAGAAAGGGGATGAAGATCATGAAGCCGATCTGGAAGGCGGTCTTCAGTTCGCTGGTCACAAAGGCAGGCACCAGCACGCGAAACGGCGCGTTGTCGGCCTTGACGTCGGCCGGCAGCTGGGCCAGGCGGGCAAACAGTTCGAAGTCGGACTGGCGGGTCTGGCGCAGCATGAACTCGCGCATGGGGGTCTGGCCGCGCTCCAGCGCCTGGTCAAAGCTGATCTGGTTCTGCGTGTACGGCGCGTAGGCGTCGTTGTAGACCTTGTCGAGGGTCGGGCCCATGACGAACAGGGTCAGGAACAGCGAGAGACCCACAATCACCTGGTTGGGGGGTGCGGTCTGGGTGCCCAGTGCCTGGCGCAGCAGCGACAGCACGATGACGATGCGGGTGAAACCGGTCATCATCAGCAGCACGGCCGGCAGGAAGGACAGGGCCGTGAAGACCAGCAGCGTCTGGATGGGCACCGAATAGCTGGTGCCACCAGCACCCTGTCCGATCACCAGCGGGACGCCAGGCCCGGCCGCCGGTGCGGCGGCGGCCTGGGCCATGGCCGGTTCGGCCAGCAGCAGGGCGGCCAGGACGCCGGTGATGGCCAGCGCGGTGGTCATGGCGCGGTTCATGCGCGCTCCTTCGGACCGGACAGGGCCGCCAGCTGCTCGGCAAAACCCGGGCCAGACGAAGCCGGGCCGGCGTTTTCACCCGCGGGCAGGGTGGTGACCGTGGTGATGCTGCCGGGCGCGACACCCAGCACCATGTGCACCTGACCCGGACCTTCGCCAATGCGGACACTGACCAGCCGGTGCTGCGGCCCGAGCGACAGGCCACCGGTCACCTGCATGGGCACTCCGGTCTGGCCCAGGCGGCCGGGCAGGTGCCGCTTGTAGCGCTGGAGCATCCAGGCCACCAGCATCATCAGGACCAGCAGGCCGATGGCGGGCAGGGCATTCTGAAACATGGGTGGTGTCCCGTCAGGTTCGGCTGAGGCGGCGCATGCGTTCGGATGGGGTCACGATGTCGGTCAGGCGGATGCCGAACTTCTCGTTGACCACCACCACCTCGCCCTGGGCGATCAGGTAGCCGTTGATCAGCACGTCCATGGGTTCGCCGGCCAGCGCATCCAGTTCGACGATCGAGCCCTGCGCCAGCTGCAGGATGTACTTGATCGGCACGCGGGTGCGTCCCAGTTCCACCGACAGCTGGACCGGGATGTCCATCACCATGTTGATGTCGCCGGCCATGGCGGCGGCACTGCCACCGCCCGACCCTCCGCCGGGGATCGGCGAGGCGGGCGTACCGACGGCGTCGAAGGCCGGTGCGCCGTCGGCGCCCTTGGCTTCGGACTGGGCCTGCTCCTCCAGGGCCTGAGCCCAATCGTCCATCATGCTTGCTTCGTCTTCAGTTGACATAGCTGTCTCCCAACCAGTGCATTTCGGTTCCGCGCAGACCGCGCTCCACGCGCAGTGCGTACTTGCCGTTGTGGGTGCCGTACTGGCACTCGAAAATGGGGACTCCGTCGACATGCGCCTTGATCAGGGGCTGTCGGTCGAGTTCGATGAAGTCGCCGATCTGCATGGCCAGCAGCTGCTCGACGGTGATATCCGTCTCGGCCAGTTCGGCCACCATGGTCACCTCGGCTGCCTGGATCTCATGGCTGAGCAGCTTGACCCAGCGGCGGTCGACCTCGATGGCATCGCCCTGCACGCTGGAATAGAGCACGTCGCGAATCGGCTCCAGCGTGGCGTAGGGAATGCAGATGTGCAGCGACCCGGTGATGTCGCCGATCTCCAGCGTGAAGCTGGTGGACACGACGATTTCGCTGGGTGTGGCGATGGTGGCGAACTGCGGTTGCATTTCCGAACGCTGGTAGGACAGCTCGATCGGATACACGCCCTTCCAGGCCTTCTTGTATTCCTCGCTGACCACGTCCACGAGGCGGTTGATCACCCGCTGTTCAGTGGCCGAGAAATCGCGCCCCTCGATGCGGGTGTGGAATTTGCCGTTGCCTCCGAACAGGCTGTCGATCACGCCGAACAGCAGGGTGGGTTCGCACACCACCAGACCGTTGCCGCGCAGCGGGCGGATGGCCATGATGTTGAAGTTGGTCGGCACCACCAGGTCGCGCAGGAAGGCGCTGTACTTCTGCACCTGCACGGCGCCGACCGAGATTTCCGGACTGCGCCGGATCATGTTGAACAGACCCAGCCGCAGGTTGCGCGAGAAGCGCTCGTTGACGATCTCCATCGTCGGCATGCGTCCGCGGACGATGCGTTCCTGGCTGGAGAGGTTGTAGTCGCGGATGCCACCCGTTGGTGTTTCTTCTTTCTGGAGCTTCTGGCTC
>JAJPEW010000058.1 GCA_021166755.1 Hydrogenophaga sp.
AATAACGAGCGCGTCGAGCATTCAGGCGGCCTTGAGGATGTCCAGCGCCAGTGACAAGCGTGCTTTCAGGGCCGACGGCGATGCCAAGGGCATCGACGACGCGCCGCCAGGCAGCACACGACCCCGGACGCACCGGGTACCGCGCCAGACAATCACTCCCCTGGCCTGGGCTTCGTCCAACGCGGCGGACAGCCTGGCGTGCAAGGTGCCGTTGCCTGTCCCGGCCACCACCAGGCCGCGCAAAGGGGGTGCCAGGGTGTCGTTGAGCATTGCCCTGACCACATGACCATCCGCATCCGCATGACTGACCAGCAGTTCCACCCTGGGCAGCTGGTCGGCAGACCGGACAGCGGGCCAGAGACCCTCGTCAGCCTGTCCGGGGTTGGGCGACCAGAAAACCCGCAACTGCCCTTCTTCCACCACCCCGATGGGTCCGGCCTCGCCAGAATCAAATGCATCGGTCCGGTAGGTGTGAATCTTGGTGACATGCTCGGGCGCATGAACCAGGCCGGCACAGACCACAGTCACACCAGAGACGCGGCCATCCAGGACCACCGAGACGGCATCCGAGAGATTCTGCGGACCGTCCGGAACCAGTGCCGAGGCGGGCCTCATGGCGCAAGTCAGCGCCACAGGCTTGACCGGATTAAGCACGTGGTGGAGGAACCAGGCGGTTTCTTCAATGGTGTCGGTGCCGTGGGTGATGACCACGCCTTGAACATCATCCCGACCGACATGATGGACCACCCTGTCGGCCAGGCGCTTCCACAAGGCGAAGTCCATGTCCTTGCTGTCCACCTGGGCCACCTGTTCAAGCTCGACAGCCACATTGGCCAGTGACGGAATCGACGACACGAGCTCGGACACGGGAACCTGTCCAGCGGTGTATCCCACGTTGTCGCCCGCTCGTTGCGCACGCCCGGCGATGGTGCCGCCAGTCCCGAGAATGACCACTTTGCCTGGGTTGTGATGAAGGGGCACTTGTGTTTTCCTAAAAACTGTTGAAAAATACAGTTACTGGATACGCAACCAGTCCAACCATGAGGTTCACATGCCAGAACTGCCGTCCTACTCGCCCAAGCTTACAGCCCGCCAGCAGCAAATTCTGGAGCTCATCCAGTCTGCCATCGCGCGGACCGGTGCACCGCCCACACGCGCTGAAATCGCCAGTGAGCTGGGCTTCAAGTCGGCCAATGCGGCTGAGGAACATCTGCAGGCGCTGGCACGCAAGGGCGTCATCGAACTGGTCAGCGGCACCTCCCGTGGCATCCGTTTGAGAAGCGAGGACCTTCGGTCGATCAATGCTGGCCGAAGCCGTCAGCTCGCGTTGCCTGGGTTGGCCCAGTTGGCCCTTCCGCTGATCGGTCGGGTGGCGGCCGGCTCGCCGATTCTCGCGCAGGAGCATGTCGACCAGACCTATCACGTGGAAAGCAGCCTGTTCGCCCGACAACCCGACTATCTGCTGCGGGTTCGCGGCATGTCCATGCGGGATGCCGGGATCATGGACGGTGATCTGCTCGCGGTGCAGGCCACCCGTGACGCGCGCAACGGTCAGATCGTGGTGGCTCGTCTGGGCGACGATGTGACCGTCAAGCGATTCATGAGGCATCCCGATCACATCGAGCTGATCGCGGAGAACCCTGACTTCCGCAACATTGTGGTCAGTCCCGAAGAGCCGTTCGAGATTGAAGGCTTGGCCGTTGGCCTGATCCGCAACAGTTTTCTCGTCTGACCAGCTCAGACCCTCCTGCCTCGTAGGTGGCGGGCGTTTGGCAGCCATTGTGGCGGCCAGACCCTGCGTGGCAGGCCTTTGCCCAATCTCGCCTATGTACAACCCCTGACAAGGAGTTTCACATGGGATTTCGATTCAAGGCCAGCAGCTGGCGCGCTCCCCTGCAGATCATTGACAGCTTCCTTCCACAGCGGGGCGTGCATGTCACACCCAGGCCGCCCGGGAATGAGCATGCAGCTTTGCGACTGTTCCGCAAGGCGGGCTGGCTGGGGGGACGCCCAATCCCCGCCGTGGCTGCCAACGATGTGTGTTTTGCCAAGGCGTCCCGCGCGGCCGAAGCGGTTTCCGGTCGGAACTTGCGCCCTGTCCGTGTCGTGCGCGTCGCGCAGGGTGCCGATCTTGGGGGGCAGGAGACCAGGCTGGTCATCTCCGGGCGCATGAGCGATGTTTGCGCAGAGCTTGACCGACTGGCAGCCATGGAGTCAAGGATGGCATCGGCCTGATCTCTCGGACGGAGCAGCCTGACGGATGTCTGCGCACACGCGGGCACAATAGTGCCCATGAACATTGTCATTCTCGACGACTATCAGGACGCGGTGCGCAAGCTTCGGTGTGCCGACAAGCTGGAGCCCTACCCTGCGAAGGTTTTCACCAACACCGTCAAAGGGGTCGGGCAGTTGTCTGTTCGCCTTCGTGACGCCGACATTGTGGTGCTGATCCGAGAGCGCACACAGGTGACCCGCCAACTCGTCGAAAAGTTGCCACGGTTGAAGTTGATCGTTCAAACCGGGCGGGTGGGCGCGCACATAGATGTCCAGGCCTGTACCGAGCGGGGGATTGCGGTCTGTGAAGGTGTGAGTTCACCTGTCTCCACCGCAGAGCTGACCTGGGCCTTGGTCATGGCGTCCATGCGCCGCATTCCCCAGTATGTGGCCAGCCTCAAGCACGGGGCGTGGCAGCAATCGGGACTGAAGGCGGCCTCCATGCCCCCCAACTTCGGGCTGGGCGCCGTCGCGCACGGACGTACCCTTGGCATCTGGAGCTATGGCCGGATCGGCTCGCTGGTCGCGGGTTACGGACGCGCCTTCGGCATGCGCGTTCTGGTCTGGGGCAGCGACGATGCGCGCGCTCGCGCGCTGGCCGACGGTTTCGAACTGGCGGACGGCCGGCAACACCTCTTCGAAGCATCCGATGTGCTGTCGCTCCACCTTCGCCTCTCGGAAAGAAGCGCCGGATGCGTGAGCCTGGACGACCTTGCTCGCATGAAGCCGACGTCGCTGCTGGTGAACACGTCCCGCGCGGAACTGATTGAACCTGAGGCCTTGCTGACGGCTCTCAACCGAGGCCGCCCTGGCATGGCCGCCATCGACGTGTTCGAGTCGGAGCCGATACTTCAGGGGCACGCGTTGCTGCGCCTGGAGAACTGCATCTGCACCCCGCACATTGGGTATGTGGAACAGGACAACTACGAAACCCTGTTTTCTTCCGCGTTCGACAACGTGGTCAACTTCATCAAGGGCACACCCACCAACGTGGTCAACCCGGGTGCGCTTCAGGTCAGGCGCTGACCGCAAGGGCCCTCACTTCTTCGGCGGCTCCTGTCGGTCATCTGTCGGTGGAACGAAGTCGAGGAACTCAAAATCCAGCATGTTGCTCAGACCGGCCGACGGCTCGGGCTGTGATGGCAA
>JAJPEW010000081.1 GCA_021166755.1 Hydrogenophaga sp.
CCTGCCCTCTTTGGCAGACCCTGCGTCGCGAGCTCAAAGGCGCCAGCGACGTCGAGCGCATCACTGCCCGCATCGCACTGCGCCAGGTGCGCCCGCGCGAGTTGGTGGGGCTGACCCAGACCCTGGCCCGTGCGCACCAGCTGGCGGGCGTCCTGCAGGCCGACAAAAGTCACACCGATGCAGCGCTGCTGCAACACATCGGCACCGACCTGACCCCACCGCCCGCCTGTGCCCAGCTGCTGGCGCAGGCCATCCGCCCGGAGCCGTCAGCCCTGATTCGCGACGGCGGCGTGATCGCCGATGGCTTCGATGCCGAGCTCGACGAGCTGCGCGCCATCCAGACCAACTGTGACGGCTTCCTGATCGACCTGGAAACCCGCGAGCGCGCCCGCACCGGCATCGCCAACCTGCGCGTGCAGTACAACAAGGTGCACGGCTTCTACATCGAAGTCACCCAGGGCCAGATCGACAAGGTGCCCGACGACTACCGCCGCCGCCAGACCCTCAAGAACGCCGAGCGCTTCATTACCCCCGAACTCAAGGCCTTCGAAGACAAGGCCCTGTCGGCTCAGGAACGGGCACTGGCGCGCGAGAAATGGCTCTACGACCACCTGCTGGACGAGCTGCAAACCTTCATCGACCCGCTCACCCGCCTGGCCCGCGCCATGGCTGCCCTGGATGCGCTTTGCGCCCTGGCTGAGCGTTCGCTGACCCTCAACTGGACTGAGCCGAAGTTCACGCCCGAGCCCTGCATCGAGATCCGCGGCGGGCGCCATCCGGTCGTCGAAGCGCGCCTGCAGGAGACCACCGGCGGCAGCTTCATCGCCAACGACACCGTGCTCGGCGGCAAGCAGCGCATGCAGGTCATCACCGGCCCCAACATGGGCGGCAAGAGCACCTACATGCGCCAGGTCGCCGTCATCGTGCTGCTGGCCAGCATGGGCAGCTACGTGCCCGCCGCCAGCTGCCGACTGGGTCCGATCGACGCCATCCACACCCGCATCGGCGCGGCCGACGACCTGGCCAACGCGCAGTCCACCTTCATGGTCGAGATGACCGAAGCCGCCCAGATCCTGCACGCTGCCACCCCCCAGAGTCTGGTGCTGATGGACGAGATCGGCCGCGGCACCTCAACCTTCGACGGCCTGGCGCTGGCCGGCGGCATCGCCGCCCACCTGCACGACAAGGCGCGCTGCTTCACCCTGTTCGCCACCCACTACTTCGAGCTGACCGAGTTCCCCGCCAGCCACCATGGTGCGGTCAACGTCCACGTCAGCGCGGTCGAGGGTGGCGGCAAGAGCGGGATTGTCTTCCTGCACCAGATTGAGCCTGGCCCCGCCAGCCGCAGCTACGGCATCCAGGTCGCCCGCCTGGCAGGAGTACCCTCAGCCGTGGTGCAACACGCCAAACACGCGCTGGCGGCACTGGAGGCACACAGCGAGAGCAGCCGCGTACAGGTGGACCTGTTCGCCCCGCCGCCGGCTGCGCCCGAACCCGAAACCCCACCGGTGCTGGCCGCCCTGGCCAACATCGACCCCGATGCGCTGAGTCCCCGTGAAGCGCTGGACCAGCTGTACGCCCTCAAGAAACTCGCTCAGAAATCATGACCTACTGTGTCGCCGTCAAACTCAAGGCCGGACTGGTGTTCCTGTCCGACTCGCGCACCAACGCGGGCCTGGACCAGATCAGCACCTTCCGCAAGATGATCGTCTACGAAAAGCCCGGCGACCGTTTCATGTGCCTGCTCTCGGCCGGCAACCTCAGCATCTCGCAGTCGGTGCGCGAGATCCTGCAGGTCGAGCAGCTCAACGACCACGAAGGCGGCGAGCCGATCACCATCTGGAACGCCAAGAGCATGTTCGATGCCGCCCGGGTGCTGGGCTCAGCGGTGCGCCATGTCTACAACCGCGATGGCGAGTCCCTCAAGCGCGCCGGCGTCGACTTCAACGTGTCCATGATCTTCGGCGGCCAGGTCAAAGGGGAAGGCATGCGCCTGTTCCAGGTCTATTCGGCCGGCAACTTCATCGAAGCCACGCCGGAGACCCCCTTCTTCCAGATCGGCGAATCCAAGTACGGCAAACCCGTGCTGGACCGCGTCATCACGCCCGACACACCGCTGGACGAAGCCGCCAAGTGTCTGCTGGTGTCGATGGACTCGACCCTGAAGTCCAACCTGTCGGTGGGGCTGCCGCTGGACATGGCGGTGTACGAGGCCAACGCCCTCAAGAGCGACCGGATCACCTGCATCGACGACAACAACCCCTACTTCCAGATGGTGCGCCGCACCTGGGGCCAGAAGCTGCGCGAGGTCTTCGACAGCATCGAGCACCCCACCTGGGACGGCAGCCCCACCGACGTCCCCCTGATGTGCGAGGGCAGCGGTCGCAGCCAGCCGCTGCGCAAGATCAGCACCCCCAAGGACAAGCTGATCTGATGTCCCTCATCATCTTTTCCCATGCCAACAGCTTTCCGCTGGGCACCTATGCCGTGCTCAAGCGCAGCCTGCGCGCCCGTGGCTACACGGTGCGCGGTGTCGACAAGTTCGGCCACGACCCGCAATATCCCGTCACCAGCAACTGGCCCCACCTGGTCCAGCAGCTGGCCGACTTTGCCGGCCCCGAGATCGAGCGTCACGGCCAGCCGGCCTGGCTGGTGGGCCATTCCCTGGGCGGCTTCCTCAGCCTGATGTGCGCGGCCCGCTTCCCCCAACTGGGCGGGCATGGCATCAAGGGTGTGCTGCTGCTGGATTCGCCCCTGCTGGGCGGCTGGCGGGCCCGCACGGTGGAGCTGGCCAAGCGCACCCAGCTGGTGGGCTCCATTTCGCCGGGCAAGATCAGCCGCAAGCGCCGCAACGCCTGGCCCGATGCCGAGGCAGCACTGGCGCACTTCGAGCACAAGAAGGCCTTCGCCCGCTGGGATCCCCAGGTTCTGCGCGACTACATCGATCACGGCACGGTCGACGTGAGCACTGTGCACAGCACCCAGCGCATGCTGGCCTTTGACCGCGACGTCGAAACCGCCATCTACAACACCCTGCCCCACAACCTCGACCGCCTGCTTCGCCGCCATCCGCTTCAGTGCCCCGTGGCCTTCATCGGCGGCACACAATCCGAGGAGATGCGGCAGGTGGGCATGCGCATGACCCTCAAGGTGGTGGGCAAGAACCCGGGCAACCGCCTGCAGATGGTGGAGGGCTCCCACCTGTTCCCGATGGAGCGCCCGCAGGACACCGCCGCCCTGATCGAGAAGGCCTTGCGCAGCATGGCGGGCTGACGCCATAACCTGTCAACCGGGTCAACTGTTGCACAAACCC
>JAJPEW010000094.1 GCA_021166755.1 Hydrogenophaga sp.
GAGGCCACCGCCAGCGTGATCATGGCAAAGAAGATGGCCCGCACCCGCAGCGAGAACAGCCCGATCAGCAGCGACAGCAGCACCGAGACCAGCAGTGCGGCCAGCACCCCGATGAAGATCGCGCTCCAGGAGGCTTCCTCCACCGAACTGAGCGAAATGGCCACGCCATAGGCGCCGATGCCAAAGAACATGGTGTGTGCAAAGCTCACGATGCCGGTGTAACCCAGCAGCAGATCGAAGCTGGCCACCAGCGCCACGAAGATCAGGATCTTGGCCGCCACGTTCAGGGCCTTGACGCCCGGGAACAGGAAGGGGGCAAAAGCCAGCCCCAGGACCAGGATGAGCAGCAGCATCGCCAGCCAGCGGCTGCGCGGCAGGTCTTTGGAGAGCAGTCGTTGCAGCATGTTCAACCTCTCAACGGCTGGTCACCGGGTAGACGCCCTGCGGCCGCCACAGCAGGATGGCGACCATCAGCGCGATGTTGGAGAACAGCGCCACCTTGGGCACCAGAAATCCGGTGTAGTTGGCCATCAGGCCCACCAGCAGCGCACCGATCAGCGCGCCCAGCGTCGAACCGAGCCCGCCGATGATGATGACGATGAAGATCAGCACGTTGACCTGTGCACCCATCTGCGGGATCACGCTCTGCTGGTACAGCCCCCACATCACACCACCCAGCCCGGCCAGCGCGCTTCCCGCCACGAACACCCCGACGAACAGACGCTTGATGCGATAGCCCAGCGACTCCACCATCTCCCGGTCCTGCACACCGGCGCGGATCAGCAGGCCCACCTTGGTGCGGTTGAGCGTCCAGACCATGGCGGCGAACACCGCGGTGCCCACCAGCACCGCCACCAGCCGGTACTTCTCCACCGCAGCGTCCCCCAGCAGCACGGCCCCGCGCATGGCCTCGGGCAAGGGCAAGGGAATCTGCTCCGGGCCCCAGATGACCTTGATCATTTCCTCGCCGATGATCATGCCGCCCATGGTGATCAGGATCTGCTTGAGGTGCATGCCGTAGACGGGGCGGATGATGAAGCGTTCGAACACCAGTCCCAGCGCACCAGCCACCGCCATCGCCACCAGCATGGCCGGCAGCAGCGCCAGCAGGTTCAGCCAGAGGCTGTCGGCGGCCGTGTAGCTGCCCATGCTGGCCAGCACCGTGGTGGCCACGAAGGCGCCCAGCGCGATGAACACGCCATGGCCGAAGTTCAGCACATCCATCAGGCCGAACACCAGCGTCAGGCCCGAGGCGATGATGAACACGATCATGCCCATCGCCAGGCCTGCCACGGTCAACGTCAGCCAGGTCGAGGGGCTGCCCACCGCTGGCAAGGCAGCCAATGCCAGCAGCGGCACCAGTGCCATGGGCTTCCAGTCAAGGTCTTTGAATGAAGTCACTGATGCGCTCCCAGGCTCAGGCCGAGCAGTTTGCTTTGCAGCGATTCGTCCGCCGCGAGTTCAGCCATGGACCCGCTGTGCACCACGCGCCCGTCGTCCATGACGGCCACGCTGTCGCCCAGCTGCCTGGCAAAGTTGAAGTTCTGCTCGACCAGCAGGATGGTGGTCTGCGCGGCCTTGAGTTCGCGGAAGGCCGCGATCATGTTCTGGATGATGGCTGGCGCCAGACCTTTGCTTGGCTCGTCAATCAGCAGCAGTTGGCGCGGCTCGACGATGGCGCGCGAGACGGCCAGCATCTGCTTCTGCCCGCCGCTGAGCTTGCCGGCCGGGTGGTTCCAGAACTTCTTCATGGCCGGGAACAGGCCGAAGATCCATTCGAGCCGCGTGGTGTCGATGTCGTCGAGCGTGCGCGCACTGCGCGCGGCCAGCAGCAGGTTCTCACGGACCGACAGGTCCGAAAAAATGCCCATGCTCTCGGGCACGTAGGCCACACCGCTGGTGGCGATGTCGGGGGTCTGGCGGGCAGTGATGTCCTGCCCGGCCAGTGTGATCCGGCCCTGGCTGGCGTGCCACAGGCCCATGATGGTGCGCAGCGTGGTCGTCTTGCCCGCGCCGTTGCGGCCCAGCAGCATGGTCAGCTGCCCCTTGGGCACGACCAGATCCACGCCATGAAGGATGTGATAGGCCCCGATGTGGGTGTGCACCCCTTCGAGCTTCAGCAGCACTTCGCTCATGCAGCCACCTCCTGGTCCTTCTCTTCGGGGTTGATGCCGAGGTAGGCCTGTTGCACCACCGGCGAGGCAATCACCGCTTCCGGCTCGCCATCGGCCACCAGTTCGCCGTTGTGCAGCACGATGATGCGGTCGGCCAGTTCGCGCACCACATCCATCTTGTGCTCGACCAGCAGAATGGTTTTGGTGCGATCGGCCTTGAGCTGGCGGATAAGGTTCAGGATCACCGGTACCTCGTCCACACTCATGCCGGCGGTGGGCTCGTCGAACATGAACACCTGCGGCTCCAGCGCCATCAGGATGCCGACCTCCAGCTTGCGCTGGTCTCCATGGGGCAGGCTCGATGCAAGCGCATCGCCCTTGTCCGACAAGGCAACGGCTTCCAGCACCTCATCGGCGCGCACCACGAGGTCACGCCGGTCGCTCCAGATGCGCCACAGGTTCAGCCCGGCACCCGCCCTGGCTTGCACCGCCAGCCGCACGTTCTCACGCACGGTCAGGTTGGGAAACAGGTTGGTCAACTGGAAAGCCCGCCCGAGCCCTGCCTGCGCCCGCGCCGGCGCGCCCTGCGCCGAGATGTCCACCCCATTGAGCTTGACCCGCCCGGCCGTGGCCTTGATCTGGCCCGAGATGAGGTTGAAGTAGGTCGTCTTGCCCGCACCGTTCGGGCCGACGATGGCGGTCAGCGTGCCCGGCTCGAACGCGCAGGACACAGCATTCACCGCCACGTGCCCACCGAAGCGGACCGTGAGATCAGAAGTTTCGAGCATGGACTCTCCAGGCGCCACACCCCAACGGCGCAGCGCAGGTGCGCGAGCAGTTGCGGCCCGTGCCGCAACCTTCCAGACATGCCGTGGAACCGGCTTTGCCGGGCCACAGGCATGGTCCCCCTGTCAGGGGGAAGCCGCGTC
>JAJPEW010000145.1 GCA_021166755.1 Hydrogenophaga sp.
TGCCATCAACCAGATCGTGCACAAGAGTAACGATCGCCTGGAGCAGGATCTGCAGCTGTGCGCCAAGTACAAGGTGCCCATCATCATCACCAGCCTGGGCGCGCGTGAAGACGTCAACCAGGCGGTGCACAGCTGGGGCGGTGTGGTCATGCACGACGTGATCAACAACGTGTTCGCCCACAAGGCCATCGAGAAGGGCGCCGACGGTCTGATCCCGGTGGCTGCCGGCGCCGGCGGTCATGCCAGCGTCAAGAGCCCGTTCGCGATGATTCAGGAAATCCGCGAGTGGTTCGACGGTCCGGTGGCCCTGTCGGGCTCCATCTCGTCGGGTGGCGCCATCCTCGCAGCCCAGGCCATGGGCGCCGACTTCGCCTACATCGGTTCGGCCTTCATCGCGACCGACGAAGCCCGTGCCGTCGAGGGCTACAAGCAGATGATCTGCGAAAGCAACTCGGACGACATCGTCTACAGCAACTTCTACACCGGTGTGCACGGAAACTACCTCAAGGGTAGCATCCGCAACGCCGGCATGGACCCGGACAACCTGCCGCAGAGCGATCCCAGCAAGATGAACTTCAGCACCGGCGAAGGCGCCAATGCCGCCAAGGCCTGGCGCGACATCTGGGGCTGTGGTCAGGGCATTGGTGCCATCCGCGAAGTGGTGCCAGCGGCCGATCTGGTGGCGCGGTTCAAGCGTGAATACGCCGAGGCCAAGGCACGCATCTGCGCAGGTTGATGCGTGGCGGCTGCACGAGTCGGCTGTTCAAGTGCTCTGCCGTACCCGTAGCGTGAAACCCAGATCGATGCAGTGGTGAGCTGGACTGCCACCCTGCATCAGATCCAGCAACATTTTTGCAGCGTTTTCACCAATGGCCTGACGGGGGGTGGCCACCGTGGTCAGCGGCGGCAGCATCTGGTCGCTGCCTGAGAGGTCGTTGAAGCCGGCCACCGCGATCCGGGTCGGCACCTCAATTCTCAGGCGCAGGGCAGCCAGCAGTCCCCCTTGGGCGAGGTCGTCGTTGCAGAAGAACACCGCGTCGCAATCGGGATGGCGTTCCAGCAGTTGCTTGAGCAGCTCTCCGCCCAGCGCCATGGAGGACGGCTGTGCACTCATGAACTCCAGTGCAGGGTCGTAGACACCCGCCGCCTGGAGGCATCGGCGATAGCCTTCGGCCCGTTGCAGGGTACGCGGGTCCAGCTGGGCGGCCGCAAACGCGATGCGGCGACGCCCGCGGTCCAGCAGGTGGCGGGTGATCGCCTCACCCGCATCCCGTTGGGAGAACCCCACGCTGTACTGGCCCGGGTGGTCGGACAGCTCCATCAGGTGCACGCACGGGATGCCGCTGAGGGCCATCAGCTCCCGGGTCGCTGCGTTCTGGTCGAGCCCGGTCATCAGCAGGCCGGAAGGTCGGTGCAGCAACTGTTCGCGCAGCAGTTGCTCCTCCTCGTCGGCGTTGTAGTGCGTGATGCCGATGAGTGTCTGGTAGCCCGCGGGGCGCAAGGTTCGCTGCACGGCCTCCAGAAGGTCCACGAACAGTGCGTTGGACAGCATGGGAATCAGGATCGCCACGTGAGAACTGTGGCGTGAGGCAAGCGCACGCGCCGCCGGATCGGGCACGTAGTGCAGTTGGGCGGCGGCGTCTTTCACCCGTTGCGCCAGGATGGGGTCCACGGTTTTCTCGCCCCTGAGCGCTCGGGAGACGGTGATCGGGCTGACGCCAGCCAGAGATGCCACATCGGCCAGGGTCACACGGCCGGTGGCACGGGACCGATGAGAAGGGGTGGAACGGGTCATCAGGGTTAGTACGGAGGGTTGGATGAGTCTCAGGCGTTAAGATAGCGCTATCTTGATGGCCCGTCCAGCCTTGCAAACCCGATGCAGGGGCGGTCGGGCAGCCACCACCAGAGAAGGCGACCACCCAGGGCCGCCTTTTTCGGATTCACAAAGATAGCGCTATCTCAACAATGACAAACGACACCTCATTCTCGCTGGTCGTCATGGGCGTGGCCGGATGCGGAAAGTCCAGCCTGGGGGCTGCGCTGGCCCAACGGCTGTATTTCGAGCTCATCGAGGGCGACGATCACCACAGCCAGTCCAACCGCGACAAGATGCGGCAGGGCATTGCCCTGACGGATGCGGATCGGGCAGGGTGGCTGGTCACGCTGGGTGCGTTGCTGGCGCGTCGACCAGGGGGCATGGTGCTGACCTGTTCGGCCTTGCGCCAGTCCTACCGGGACCGCTTGCGTGCGGCCTCGCCGGGGTTGCGCTTTGTCTTTCTGGACATCACGCCGGAGCAGGCACGCGAACGCGTGGCCGCGCGCTCGGCGCATTTCTTCAACACCGCGCTGGTGGACAGTCAGTTCGCCACGCTGGAGTCTCCGGTGGGCGAGCACGGTGTGCTGCGGCTGGACGCATCACAGCCGCTGTCGGTCCTGACCGATGCTGCCACGCGCTGGCTGGCCGTATCCACCGCGGACGCCGAGCAGGAGAACTGACATGAAGTGGTTGGGAACCGCACTGAGACACCTGGTGGAAGGTTTGATGGCGCTGTGCCTGGTGGGCATGGTGCTGGCGGTCTTCGGCAACGTGGTGCTTCGCTATGTCTGGGGCACCGGCTGGGTCGTGTCCGAGGAGCTCTCGCGCCTGTTGTTCGTGTGGCTGGTCTGTCTGGCGGCCACACTGGCCTTTGGCGAAGACAAGCATCTGGGCTTTGACCTGGTGACGGCTCGTCTGGTGGGCTGGCGGGCAGCCTTGCTGCGTTGGCTCAGTCGTGTGCTCATCGCATTGGCGCTCTATTACCTGATCACCGGGGCATGGGCGCAGGTGGTGGTGGGGATGGACAGCCGCAGTCCGGTGATGAACTACCCGCTGGCCCTGGCGGCGGGTGGTGTGCTGGTCATGGGCGTGAGCATGGCGGTGTTGTTGGTCCTGCAGGCCTGGGCTGACTGGCGCGGTCAAGCGCCCGCCGAAGGAGACGCAGCATGACCGTGGCGCTCTTTCTTATGGTGCTCTTTGCGGCCATGACGGTCGGGGTACCGATCGCCTTTGCGCTGATGCTCACGGCCCTGGCCCTGATGGTGCATCTGGACTTTTTCGATGCCCAGTTGCTGGCGCAGAACGTGCAGGCAGGCTTTGACAGTTTCCCGCTGCTGGCCGTGCCCTTCTTCATCCTGGCCGGCGAGCTGATGAACGCAGGCGGCCTTAGCCGGCGCATCATCGACCTGGCCCGTTCCATGGTCGGCCATATTCCAGGTGGACTGGGCTATGTGGCCATTGCCGCGTCGCTGATGCTGGCCTCCATGAGCGGATCGGCCATCGCCGATACCGCCGCCTTGGCCACGCTGCTGCTGCCCATGATGCGCAAGCAGAACTACCCCGATGGATCGAGCGCCGGCCTGATTGCCTCGGGTGGCATCATCGCGCCGATCGTGCCGCCGTCCATGCCCATGGTCATCTACGGCGTCACCACCAACACGTCCATCAGCAAGCTGTTCCTGGCGGGCATCGTACCGGGCATCCTGATGGCAGTGTCGCTGGTGCTGGTGTGGCGCGGGATTGCGCGCAAGGCACAGCTGCCGGTGGCCGACAAGAGCAGCTGGAGCGAACGCCGGCAACAGCTGGCGGCGAGCGTGTGGGCCCTGATGCTGCCGGTGATCATCATCGGTGGCTTGCGGTTCGGCATCTTCACGCCCACCGAGGCGGCCGTGGTGGCCGCGGTCTATGCCCTGCTGGTGGCCACGCTGGTGTACCGGGAGCTCAATGCCCAGCGCCTCTACCGGGTGCTGGTGGATGCCGCACGCACCACCGGGGTGGTCATGTTCCTCTGTGGCGCAGCCACGGCGGCGTCCTACATGGTCACGCTCGCCGATCTGCCCAGCCAGTTGGCCGAGAGCATGGGACCCCTGCTGCAGAGCCCCATTCTGTTCATGGCCGTGGTCTGCGTGTTCCTGCTGGCCGTCGGCATGGTGATGGACCTGACGCCCACCATTCTGATCCTGGCGCCCGTGCTGGCGCCGCTGGCTGCCAAGGCTGGCATCGACCCGGTCTATTTCGGCTTCGTGTTCATTTTCGTCGGCTGCCTGGGCTTGCTCACGCCGCCGGTGGGCACCGTGCTCAACGTGGTGGCTGGCGTGGGGCGCCTTCGCATGGAGCCTGTCATCAAGGGTGTCCTGCCCTTCCTGGCGGTCTATGTCGCCATGCTGGTCCTGCTCATCGTGTTTCCGTCCATCGTGCTGGGACCGCTCAAGCTGATGTTCTGAACCTCATCCGGTTTCGTTCCCCGGGGTGCAGCCCCGTTCATTCCAAGGAGATATCCATGTCCATCTTCCGTCGCACCTTGATTGCCGCCACCGCTGCGGCTGCCCTTGCCGCGCCGTTCGCCAGCTTCGCGCAGGACATCAAGCCGCGCATGATCCGCTTTGGCTACGGACTGAACGAGCAGTCCAACCAGGGGCGGGCGGTCAAGCTCTTTGCACAGGAGGTCGAGAAGGCTTCCGGCGGCAAGATGAAGGTGCGTGCGATCGGCGCCGCTGCGCTGGGCTCGGACGTCCAGATGCAGCAAGCCCTGATCGGTGGTGCGCAGGAGATGATGGTGGGCTCGACCGCCACCCTGGTGGGCATCACCAAGGAGATGGCCATCTGGGACACCCCGTTCCTGTTCAACAACGTGCAGGAGGCTGACGCCGTGCTGGATGGCCCGGTGGGCCAGAAGGTGATGGACAAGCTGCAGGAAAAAGGCCTGGTGGGGCTGGTGTACTGGGAGAACGGATTCCGCAACCTCACCAACAACAAGCAGCCCGTGGCCAAGCTGGAGGACCTCAACGGCATCAAGCTGCGCGTGATGCAGAACAACGTCTTCATCGACAGCTTCAAGACGCTCGGTGCCAACGCGGTGCCGCTGCCCTTCTCGGAACTGTTCACCGCACTGGAGACCAAGACGGTCGATGGCCAGGAGAACCCCTACAACACCATTCTGTCGAGCAAGTTCTACGAGGTTCAGAAGTACCTGACCGTCACGAACCACGTGTACAGCCCCTGGATCGTGACCGTGAGCAAGAAGTGGTGGGACGGCCTGTCCAAGGACGAGCAGAAGATCCTGATGGATGCCGCGAGGAAGAGTCGCGATTTCGAGCGTCAGGACACCCGCGCCGAAGCAGCCAAGGCGCTGGCGGACCTCAAGGCCAAGGGCATGCAGGTCAACGAACTCAGCCCGGCCGAAGCCAACCGCATGCGCGAGAAGCTGGGGGCCATCAACGCCAGCATTTCGGCCAACGTGGGTGAAGGTCTGTGGAAGGACGTGCAGGCCGAAGTGGCCAAGGTGCGCGCCGGCAAGTGACCGCCTCTGCAGGCAGCGGGCGCCAACGGATTGCCCACTGCCTGTATGCATCAGGGTCGGAAGATCTCCCGGAGCGTGTCAAGAAAGGACGGCGGTCCCGCGTACACGGTGCCGCTGGCCTCGGTGATGCTGGCCACCGCGCCGCCCTGCACCCATTCGCTGTAGATCCAGTCGTTGCCCTGCGCGCTGAGGCCGGCAGGGGCTTCGGTCAGGGGCGCCGAAGGCACACCCTTGAGAGCCGCCTGCATATAGTCGATCCAGATCGGGAGCGCCAGCCGGCCGCCCGACTCGTGGTCGCCCAGGCTTCGGGGCTTGTCATGACCCATCCACACCACCGCCGCCACGCTGGGGTGGTGCCCTGCAAACCACGCGTCCACGACGTCGTCGGTGGTGCCTGTCTTGCCGAACACGTCGGACCGCTTGAGCAGTGCCTGGGCGCGAGCGGCGGTCCCGCTGCGCGTCACGTCGTTGAGCATGCTGTTGACCAGCCAAGCGTTGCGGGCCGGTATTGCCCGCCGCTCCTCGGTCAGCGGTGATGGTGGCGGTGCCTCGAACAGTACCTTGCCCTGGGCGTCCGTGATCTTCTCGATCACCACCGGGTCCACCGACCAGCCGCCGTTGGCCAGCGTGGCATAGGCGCGGGCCATCTGCATTGGCGTGACGAGGCCGGTCCCCAAGGCCAGGGTCAGGTTGTCTGGCTGTCGTTGGGCCTCCAGACCGAACCGGGTGAGCCAGTCGCGTGAACGCTGGGTACCGGCGTGTTGCAGCACGCGCACACTGACCAGGTTGCTGGAGCGGGTGAGTGCCTCGCGCACCGTGATCGCGCCCGTCCCGGGACCCTGGCTGTTGGATGGGCTCCAGCCATTGATGGTTGTGAACGGCAGGTCATCCACCAGCGTGCCGGGCATCACCCG
This sequence comes from Hydrogenophaga sp., assembly GCA_021166755.1. Lineage (GTDB taxonomy): Bacteria > Pseudomonadota > Gammaproteobacteria > Burkholderiales > Burkholderiaceae_C > Hydrogenophaga > Hydrogenophaga bisanensis. Next base: position 6,251 of record JAJPEW010000145.1, read on the forward strand.
TTGCTCCAACGCTGCCGAGTAGAGCAGGGGTTTGATGGCCGACCCAGGTTGGCGCCAGCTTTGCGTCACGTGGTTGAACGGCTGGCGGCCGAAATCGAAACCCCCTACCAGCGCACGCACCCGGCCAGTTTGGGTGTCCAACGCCACCAGCGCGGCTTCGGCCTCGGGCCACTGGGAGATGCTCCAGTTGGTGCCTTCCCGAGCCAGCCGCAGGATGGACCCGCGACGGATACGCAACTCAGGTGCGGCCTTGGCCGACAGGCCGGCAGCCGCCCATTTCAGCCCATGACCCTTGACGCTGACGCGTTCACCGCTGGACAGCTGGGCTCGGACCTCGGTGGGGGAGGCCGAGAGCACGATGGCGACTGGCAGCGTTTCGTCGTCACGGTGTGCCTTCAGGGCTTCCGCGGCGGCGGCTTCGAGCCCCGGGCCATCGCCCTTGGGCAGTTCTTCCTGATCTTCGGGGCCACGCCAGGGATTGCGGCGGTCCTGGGCGAGTACGCCTTTCTGAACGGCCTCATGGGCCGCGCGCTGATCGGCCGCCTTGAGAGACGTATGCACGCGGATGCCGGCGGAATAGGCTTCGGTGCCAAATCGGTCAACCACGGCACGACGGGCCATTTCGGCGACGTGCGCGGCGGGCACGAAGCGCTGGCTGGCCGGCTTCAGCACGATCTTCTGGGCGCGGGCGGCCGCCAGCTGGGCGTCGTCGATCACACCCACGGTGTGCATGCGCTGCAGCACCACCCGCTGGCGCTGGATGGCACGCTCCAGGTTGGCCACGGGGTTGGCGTAGTAGGGGTTCTGCGGCAGTCCGGCCAGCATCGCGTTTTCGGCCAGGCTGAGTTTGTCCAGGGGTTTGCCGAAGTAGGTCTGCGCGGCTGCAGCGAAGCCGTAGGCCCGCTGTCCCAGGAAGATCTCGTTCATGTAGATCTCCAGGATGCGGTCCTTGGAGAGCTCCTGCTCCACCTTCAAGGCCAGCAGGATTTCCTTGGCCTTGCGCTCGACGCTGAACTCGCGGGTCAGCAGCATGGTCCGGACCAACTGCTGCGTGATAGTGGACGCTCCCTGGCGCCGTCCCCCTGTCAGGGCCGCGACCACGGCGCGCGCCATGCCCTTCGGGTCGACGCCGCTGTGCTCGCGAAAGCGGGCGTCCTCCACCGCCAGCACGGCATCCTGCAGCTGTCTGGGCATGCGGGCCAGCGGCACGTACTCTCGCCGTTCGGTGCCAAACTGTGCGATGTCGTGACCATCGGCGGTCAGCACCTGTAATGGCAGCTTGGGCTGGTAGTGGACGATGCGGTCGATCGGTGGGAGATCGAAGGTGCCGGCATGGGCCGGGGCCGTCGCCAGGGGGGCAAGCAGGGACAGGCTCAGGACAAAGCCGGCCGCGCGCGAAGGAATGACCATGGCCTTGAATTATCCGGGGCTCGCGTGAAGCGCGTGAGCTCCCCTGTAACCACATGTGAACAGCGCAGGCGAACTGGGTGCCGACACCGGGTCGCCATGCAAAAGGCCCGCCGTCTTTCGACGGCAGGCCTGCATCTGGTGGGTCCTGTAGGATTCGAACCTACGACCTACGGATTAAGAGTCCGCTGCTCTACCAACTGAGCTAAGAACCCGGAAGCTGAAATTATAGCATCTGGATTTCGTCTGCCCGGCCGTTGCGGATCGCCCGGATGAGAGGCGTTGCTGGCGCCGGATACCATCGCGGCATGGACAACCTCACCACGCAATGGAATCGCCTGTTCACCCCCGAGGGATGGCGCTCAGAGACCCCGCTGCGAGATGCGCTGGTGTCGCCGTCCGGTGCGGTGCGCGCCCTTGTGCTGGAACTGCGCCGCCCGGCAGATTGGCGGACGCTTTCAGCGGTGTGGGCCGGCGTGCAAGCCGACCTGGGATGGCCTGCGCCCGCCATCGCGGTCAACGGTCAGGACGCTTACCAGCTCTGGATATCGCTGAGTGAGCCTGTCGCATCTTCCGAGGGCCATGCCATGCTGGAGGCTCTGCGACGTCGCTATCTGCCCGAGGTGGAGCGGGATCGCGTCGGCGTGTGGCCCGGAGAAGGGCAGGCAGAGGCCAGCCATCTGGTCACCTTGCCCGGCCAGATGACGGGAAGCGATCGCTGGTCCGCCTTCGTGGCACCGGATCTGGCGGCCGTGTTCGGGGACGAGCCCGCCCTGGATCTGCCACCGGGCCGGGATGCCCAGGCCGAGCTTCTGGCGCAGATCCGCAGCGTGACACTCAGCGATGCCTGGCGCTTGCTGGCACCTTTGTCGCCTGCCGCAGAGGCGTCTGTTTCGGGTGCGGTCTCCGACCATGGCGTGGGGACCTGCGCTTCAATGGCATCGGGCCAAGCCCACCACGATGATCCGCGCAGCTTTCTGCTGTCGGTGATGAACGATCCGTCGGTGGCCATGGCCCTGCGCATCGAAGCTGCCAAGGCCTTGCTGGCGGTGTCGCCTTAGCTCTCTGGCATGCGGGCTGGCCGAGCGCTCAGAGTCCGTGCGTCTGCCGCACGTGCGCCAGCAGTTCGTCACAGGCGTCTTCGATGATGTCCAGCACGCGCTCGAAGCCATCCGCACCGCCGTAATACGGATCGGGTACCTCGCGCGCATCAACCCGGCGAGCGTGACTGGTCAGCAATCGCAGCTTATGGGCATGCTCGGGTGGACAGATTCTCAGGGCATCGCGCAGGTTGGCCTCGTCCATCACCAGGATGTGGTGCGCCCGCGTGCAATCCTCTTCACGGAGCCGGCTGGCGCGAAGGTCCGAAAGGTCATAGCCGCGCCGCATCGCGTGCGCCATGCTGCGCTCGTCCGGCGGGGCGCCGATGTGGTAGCCGTGCGTGCCCGCCGACCGGACACGGATGTGATCGCCCAGTCCCGCCTGCACCACCCGTTGGCGAAAGACACCGTGTGCGGTCGGGCTTCGGCAGATGTTGCCCATGCAGACGAACAGGACGTTGACGGTCATGACACGGTGTCTGTCAGGCAGCGGACTGCTCCATGGCCTTGGCCATCGTCTTGCCCAGCTCCACGCCCCACTGGTCGTAGGCGTTGATGCGCCAGATGGCGGCCTGGGTGAAGACCTTATGTTCGTACAAGACAATCAGGGCGCCCAGACGGGCCGGGTCCAGCCGGTCAAGCCACAGGATGCTGTTGGGAATGTTGCCGGCAAACATCCGGTGGCGCGCCATGGTGGCCGCTTCCTCACCCGCCAGGCCACTGCGCTCCAGCAGCGTGAGGGTGTCCTCGTGGCTGCGACCCCGGGCCATGGCTTCGGCCTGGGCACGCAGGTTCAGGTTCACGACACCGTGGTGGGTGGCCGCCAGGGGCAGGGGGGTGTCCTCGGTCTGCACACCGATGAACTCGACAGGGACCGTGTGCCGGCCCTGGTGGATGAGCTGGAAGTAGGCGTGCTGGCCATCAATGCCCAGCCCACCCCAGATGATGGGGCCGGTGTCCACATCCACCGGCGCACCCCCGATGTGCGTGCTTTTGCCGTTGGACTCCATGTCCATTTGCTGGACAAAGGGCACAAAGCGGACCAGACGCGAGGCGTAGGACACGATCAGCTGGGTGGGGCAGCGCAGGAAATTGCGGTTCCAGATCCCGTGCAGCGCCAGCTGGACTGGCAGGTTCTGGGACAGTGGTGCCTGACAAAAGTGTTCGTCCATGGCGCGCGCACCGGCCAGGAAATCCCGGAAGGCCGCGCCGCCGATACCGATGGCCAGGGGCAACCCGAGGGCGGACCAGACCGAATAACGTCCGCCCACCCAATCCCAGAACAGAAAGGTGCGCTCGGCGGGATACCCCTGACGCGCCGACTCGGCCGGGGTGGCGGTGATGGCCACCAGGTGCTGGCCGACGTGCTCGGCCGCAATGCCCTGGTCCAGCAGCCAGCGCTGGCAGCTGGCGGCGTTGGTCATGGTTTCCTGGGTGGTGAAGGTCTTGGACGACACCACGATCAGGGTTCTGCGTGCGTCGATCCCTCGCAGCACGCTGTAAAGCGCCCAGGCGTCCGGGTTGGAGACGTAGTGCACCCGGGGGCCGGTGTGGGTCAGGTGGGCCAAGGCATCGGCGGCCATTCGCGGGCCCAGATCCGAGCCACCGATGCCGATGTTGACGACATCGGTGAAGGTCTCGTCCGTGCTGCTGCGACAGGCACCGCTGCGGACCTCGTCGGCAAACCGGCACATGCGGCCAAGTTCTCGCGCCACGTCGGCACTGATGGCGGCACCCCAGGGGCCCTGCCCCCCGCGCAAGGCCACATGCAGGACGGGCCGGTCTTCGGTCAAATTAATGTGGTCGCCACGGAACATGGCGTCGCGCTGCTGCCCGATCTGCGCCTCGGCGGCCAGTGCCTGCAGCGCCTGTTCGATGGCTGGTGTGAGGCGCTGTCGTGATGCATCCAGGGTGATGCCGGCGGCGGACAGGGTCAGCCTCTGGACGCGCCCGGCATCGCTGTCGAGCAGGTCGCGCAGGTGCGGGGTGGCACCGGCGTGCTGGGTCAGGGTCTGCCAGGCGGGCAGTTCGGTGGGGGTAGTGTGCAGGGAAGGCATGTCGATCGGATCTGGCGTGGCGCCGGGGCGGGAGGCCATCGATGGCACCCGCCTGCACCGGCAGCACGTATTAGAACAGCAGGCAAGGGTCGGCCATCAGGCTCCGGCCGCCAGTGCGGTGGCCTCGCGGGCCAGTCGGGTGATGCGGTTCCAGTCGCCAGCGGCCAGGGCGTCGGCCGGCGTCAGCCAGCTGCCACCGGCCATGGCCACGTTGGGTAGTTTCAGGAAGTCGCTGAGGTTGTCTGGGCTGACGCCGCCGGTGGGGCAGAACTGCACGTCCGGAATCGGTGCGCCCAGTGCTTTGAGCATGGCGATGCCGCCAGCCTGCTGGGCGGGGAAGAGTTTCATCAGCGTGAAGCCCTGCTCACGGCGGTGCATGACTTCGCCGGGTGTCATCACGCCTGGCATGAAAGGCAGGCGGGCGCTTTTGACGGCTTCGATCAGCGCGTCGGTCGCGCCGGGCGAGAGGGCGAAGCTGGCGCCCGCGTCGATCACCTGTTGCACTTCGCTCACGCGGGTGACGGTGCCGGCGCCGGTGTGCATGTCGGGTACCGCCTTGGCGACGGCTTCGATGGCCTTGAGCGCGGCGTCGGAGCGCAGGGTGATTTCCATGACGTCGATGCCGCCTTCGAGCAGCGCGTGGGCCAGTGGCACGGCGTGCGCCGGGTCCTGCAGCACGATGACCGGGACGACGCGGGAGGTGAATGCGGGGCGGGTGAAGCAGGTGGTGGTCATGAGGCGTATGGGGTCAGCCGAACAGGGGTGAGGCGCCTTGCTCCGGCGCACAGGCGTTGCGGCGGAACAGGCCGAAGAGTTCGCGGCCGGTACCGTGGGCGTTGTGGGTCAGGTCCGGGTGCTGTACCTGGCGGGCCGCGAAGGTCGCGGCGTCAACCTCCACCTCGAGCACGCCGCGTTCGCAGTCCAGCGTGATCCAGTCGCCGTCCCTCACGCGGGCGATGGGGCCATCGGCCAGCGCCTCGGGGCTCAGGTGAATGGCCGCCGGCACTTTGCCCGATGCGCCGCTCATGCGGCCGTCGGTGACCAGCGCGACCTTGAAGCCCTTGTCCTGCAGCACCGCCAACGGCGGCGTGAGCTTGTGCAGCTCGGGCATGCCGTTGGCGCGCGGGCCCTGGTAACGCACGACGGCGATCAGGTCCTTCTCCAGCTTCCCGGCGTTGAACAGGGCGAGTAGGTCGGCCTGGTCATGCACCACCACGGCGGGTGCGCGCACCACGCGTTGTTCGGGCGCCACGGCCGAGACCTTGACCACGCTGCGGCCCAGGTTGCCCTGCAGCAGGCGCAGGCCGCCGTCGGCGCTGAAGGGCTCGCTCACCGGGCGCAGCACGCTGGTGTCGCCGCTGGTGGCGGGCAC
>JAJPEW010000167.1 GCA_021166755.1 Hydrogenophaga sp.
GCGGGAGCTGCTGTACCTCCACGGACCGAATGTCGAGGCCTCCGAGTACAAGTCATGGCTGTACGGATACACCACCAAGCTCGTTCGCCTGCTGCGCATCGACAGCATCCTCAGCGACATTGCCAAGGCACGTCTGCCCAGTGACTTCAGGCGACATGGTCCGGTCAGTGAAGCCGATGATCCTGTGACTGCCTGGCCTGACCTGCACCACGCCGTCACCCTCCTGCAGCGCCAGGTCTCCGGCACACAGGACCTGATCCAGCGTCTGGATCAGGTGGAACAGCGGATGCAGGCTCTGCTGGAGGCAGAGCCCGACCGGTCCCTCTTCATGATCGTGCAGCTGCTGCAGGACCCACAGGTCGGCTATTGCGCGGCACACGCGCTGGCCACGGCGGCTGCCGTGACGATGCTGGCGCAAGCGCTGGTTCTGCCGCAGCCCGAACAGCAGGCAATGCGACGTGCAGCGCTGACCATGAACATTGGCATCAGCCGATTGCTGGACGAGCGCGCCAACCGCCCCCTCCCCGTCTCTGCAGCGCAGCAGCAGGCCCTGGACGAACATCCGCTGCGCAGCATGGTTCTGCTGCATCGCCTGGGCATCACCGACAACACATGGCTCGATCTGGTGCGCGATCACCATGAAATGCCGGACGGCAGCGGGTACCCTGCGCGAAAGCGTGGTCTGCCGCTCACCCAGCAGGTGCTGCGGCTGTGCGATGCCATGTTCGAACACCACAGCCAACGGCCAGGCATCACCGCCGGGACAGGCAACCTGCCGCCTGCGGCGCGCACGCTGATGCTGGATGACGCCGGCAAGCCTCACGCGCTGGGGGCCGCGTGGCTTCGGCGCCTGGGCCTGTACCTGCCCGGCAGCTTCGTTCAGCTGGCCAATGGTGAAATCGCGGCAGTGGTTCGTCGCGGCGCCAAGGCCACCGCCCCGAGGCTGCTCAGCCTGGTCAGCCGCCAGGGCTCGCCGCTCGGAGAACCCATGTCCAGGGACGGCGCCGACCCGGACCACGAGGTGCGCTCGGTGGTGCCCCGGGCATCCGTCAAGGTGAACATCGACCCCCGCAAACTGCTGGCCCGGATCTGAGCCCGGGCCGCATACGGCGGATCAGCGCCCGCCCAGTCCCATCCCGCGGGAGATCACTTCCTTCATGATCTCGGTGGTGCCACCGTAAATTCGCTGCACACGGGCATCGGCGTAAGCGCGGGTGATGGGGTATTCCCACATGTAGCCGTAGCCACCGTGCAGCTGGACGCACTCGTCCATCACCTTGCACTGCAGATCGCTGCACCAGTACTTGGCCATGCTGGCGGTCGCGGTGTCCAGCTTGTCCTGGCAGATCAGCTCGCAGCACTTGTCCACGAACACACGAGCCACCTGCACCTCGGTCTGCAGTTCAGCCAGGGTGTAGCGGGTGTTCTGGTAGTTGGCCACCGGTTGGCCAAACACCTTGCGGTCCTTCACGTACTGCACCGTCCAGTCGATGGCTGCCTGCGCCGCGGCCACGGCACCGATGGCGATCTGCAGGCGCTCCCAGGGCAGTTGCTCCATCAGGCAGATGAAACCGCGCCCCTCGAAAGCCTGACCACCCAGCAGGTTCTCTGCCGGCACTTTTACGTTGTCGAAGAACAGCTCCGACGTGTCCTGCGCCTTCATGCCCATCTTCTTCAGGCGTTTGCCCTTGGAGAAGCCCGGCATACCCTGCTCCACCAGCATCAGGCTGGTGCCCTTGGCCCCGGCCGCCGGGTCGGTTTTGGCCACCACGATCACCAGATCGGCGTGCCAGCCGTTGGTGATGAAGGTCTTGCTGCCGTTGAGCAGGTAGCTGCCATCGGCCTGCTTGATGGCCGTGGTCTTGACGCCCTGCAGATCACTGCCGGCGGCGGGTTCGCTCATCGCAATGGCCCCCACCATCTCGCCACTGGCGAGCTTGGGCAGGTACTTGCGCTTCTGCTCCTCGGTGCCGTAGTGCAGGATGTAAGGCGCCACGATTTCGCTGTGCAGTCCGTAGCCGATGCCCGTCACCCCCGCATGGGCGATTTCCTCCATCTGGGCCACCGAGTACAGCTTGTCGGCACCGGCACCACCGTATTCCTCAGGCATGGTCATGCACAGAAAGCCGTTCTCCCCTGCCTTGCGCCACACCTCACGGTCCACATAGCCCTGCTCCTCCCACGCCTCATGAAAGGGGGTGATCTCCTTTTCCACAAAGCGGCGGAAACTGTCACGGAAAGCCTCGTGGTCGGCGTTGAACAGGCTGCGTTCGATCATGGGTGTCACCTTTTGGACTGAAGTGGATGATTTTTACAAAGCAAATGCTTGGCAAAAGTCTATACTGATCCGATCGATCCGACCACAGGGGCAGTTCCCCAGGAGACACCATGAGCGAAGCCTTCATCTACGACGCGATCCGCACGCCGCGGGGCAAAGGCAAGAAAGACGGCAGCCTGCACGAGGTCAAGCCGATCAACCTGTTGTCCGGCCTGCTGGCGGAACTGCAGCGCCGCAACGACCTGGACACCCCCGCCGTCGACGACGTGGTCATGGGCGTGGTCTCGCCCATCGGCGAACAGGGGTCGGTCATTGCCAAGGTCGCGGCGCTCAAGGCCGGCTGGGACTGGCGCTGTGCCGGTGTGCAACTCAACCGCTTCTGCGCCTCGGGCCTGGAGGCCGTGAACATGGCCGCCATGAAGGTGCGCAGCGGCTGGGAAGACCTGGTCGTGGCCGGTGGTGTCGAGAGCATGAGCCGCGTCCCCATCGGCTCCGACGGCGGTGCCTGGGCGCAGGACCCGGAAACCAACAGCGCTACCCTGTTCGTGCCGCAGGGCATCGGCGCCGACCTGATCGCCACGCTCAACGGCTTCTCGCGGCAGGACGTGGACGCGTTTGCGCTCGAATCCCAGAGGCGCGCCGCCGCAGCCCGTGCCGCCGGTCACTTTGACCGCTCGGTCGGACCGGTCAGGGATGCCATGGGCCTGCCCATCCTGGAAAAAGACGAGTTCATCAAGCCCAACACGACGATGGAAGGCTTGGCTGGCCTCAAGCCCGCGTTTGAACAACTGGGGGCCATGGGCTTTGATGCGGTGGCACTGCAGCGCTACCCGCAGGTGGAGCGCATCCACCATGTGCACCACGCGGGCAACTCGTCGGGCATCGTGGACGGTGCCGCCGCCATCCTGATCGGCAGCGAGGCTGCAGGCAAGACCCACGGCTTCACACCACGCGCTCGCATCGTGGCCGCCGCCCTGTCCGGCGCCGATCCCACCATCATGCTCACCGGCCCCATGCCCGCGGCGCGCAAGGCGCTGGCCAAGGCCGGCATGAGCATCGACCAGATCGACCTGTTCGAGGTCAACGAGGCCTTTGCAGCCGTGCCCATGAAGTTCATGCAGGAAATGGGCGTGCCGCACGAGAAGGTCAACGTCAACGGTGGCGCCATCGCGCTGGGCCACCCGCTGGGTGCCACCGGCGCCATGATCCTGAATACCCTGGTGGACGAGTTGCACCGCACGGGCCAGCGTTACGGGTTGGCGACCTTGTGTGTCGGTGGCGGCATGGGCATTGCCACCATCGTTGAACGCATCTGAACGACAGCGGAGACCACGCACATGATCACGAAAACCATCCGCTACGAACTGGCCAACGGCATTGCCACCATCACCTTCGACGAGCAGGGCTCGCCGGTCAACACCATGTGCCTGCAATGGCAGGACGACCTCGACGCCATCGCGGCGCAGGTGGCCAGGGACAAGGCCCAGCTCAAGGGCATCGTGCTGGCCTCGGCCAAGAGCACCTTCTTTGCGGGCGCCGACCTCAAAGGCGTGATGCGGTCGACCGCGGCCGACGGCCCGCGTGTTTTCAAAGAGATCGAACGCATCAAGAAGAACTTCCGCACCATCGAGACACAGGGCGTGCCGGTGGTGAGCTGCCTCAACGGCGCGGCGCTGGGCGGTGGATGGGAGGTGGCGCTGGTCGGCCACCACCGCATTGCCGTGAACAACCCCAAGATCCAGTTCGGCCTGCCCGAAATCACCCTGGGCCTGATTCCAGGCGGTGGCGGCATCACCAAAATGACGCGTGTGCTCGGCCTGATGGCCGCGCAGCCCTACATCCTGGAGAGCAAGCTGTTCGGCCCCGAGGAGGCCCTGAAGATCGGTGTGGTGCACGAACTGGTCGCCACAGCAGAGGAACTGCTGCCGCGTGCCCTCGCCTACATCGACGCCGCCCAGGGCAAGCCCGAGGCCTGCACCCATGTCTGGGACCGCAAGGATTACAAGATGCCCGGCGGCACGCCGAGCAACCCCAAGATCGCCGGCATGCTCAGCGTGGCCCCGGCCGTGCTCAAGCAGAAGACCCGCGGTCTCTATCCCGCGCCCGAGGCGGCACTGGCCGCGATGGTCGAAGGCGCGATGGTGGACTTCGACACCGCCATGCGCATCGAAAGCCGCTACCTGGCCGGCCTGATGGTCGGGCCGGTGGCGCGCAGCATGATCAACACCTTCTTCTTCAACATGAACGCCATCAAGGGCGGGCAATCCAGGCCGAAGGACGTGGCGAAGTATCAGCCCAGGAAGGTCGGCATCCTGGGCGCCGGCATGATGGGCTCGGGCATCGCCTACGCGCAGGCCACCAAGGGCATCGCCACCGTGCTCAAGGACGTGAGCCTGGAGGCCGCCGAAAAGGGCAAGG
>JAJPEW010000173.1 GCA_021166755.1 Hydrogenophaga sp.
CGCTGGGCGAGTTGCCGAACCTCCGCTGCGACCACCGAAAAGCCGCGCCCCTGTTCCCCGGCGCGGGCCGCCTCCACCGCGGCGTTCAGCGCCAGGATGTTCGTCTGGAAGGCAATCCCGTCAATCACGGAAATGATGTCGCCGATCTGCCGGCTGGAGGCGTGAATGCGGTTCATGGTGTCCACCACCCTCTCGACCGACTCGCCTCCACGCGTGACCACGTCGGAGGCCTCACGCGCCAGTGTCTCGGCTTGCCGGGCGTTGTTGGCGTTGTTGGCAACCGTGGAGGCAAACTGGTCCATTGAGGCTGCAGTCTGTTCCAGCGCGGCGGCCTGGCTCTCTGTGCGGGACGACAGGTCGTGGTTGCCGGCCGAAATCTCGGCACTGCCCTGGCCCACTCCTTGTGATCGTTGAGCAACGTCATCCACCAGCGAACGCAGGTTCAGCCCCGCCTGATTCACCGCGCGCATGAGCATGCCGATTTCATCGATCCGATCCATCATCGGTGTCGCCTGTGCCTGCCCGCTGGCAACGGTCTTGGCGTGGGACAGGATCTTGTCAATGGGGGATGCAATATGGCGTTCGACCATCGCACACGACAGCAACAGCCCGCACGCCACGCACATCACCAGCCAGTGCCAAGGCAGGCCATACGGTCCGAGGTAGGCGACCATGCCGATGATCAGCAGAAAGCCCAGAGCATGCGCCAGTCTGATGCGCCATCGCATGGGAACGAGTTTCGGCCAGGACATGAAAGCGAGCCAGCCTGTATGTACCAGAATGCCTTTGCGAAAGCCCAGGCCCTTGGCCGTGCCTTCGCGAAGGCGTCGGTACAGATCTTCGGCCGCCTGTGTTTCCTGTAAGGACGGCTTGGTGCGAACCGACAGGTAACCTCGCAGTACCCCGTCACGCACCACAGGCACCGCGTTGGCACGTACCCAGTAGTGGTCACCATTCTTGCACCGGTTCTTTACCAGGGCGGTCCAGGCATCGCCGCCTTTCAGGGTTGCCCACATGTCGGCAAATGCTGCTGCTGGCATGTCGGGATGGCGCACCAGATTGTGTGGCTGATTGATGAGTTCATCGCGGTCGAATCCACTGATTTGGACGAAGGATTCATTGGCATAGGTGATGCGACTGTGTGCGTCCGTTGTGGACATCAGCGTCACGCCATCCGCGACGGACTGTTCCCGTTGTGTCACGGGCAGGTTGGTTCTCATGGCTCGCTTCCTCTGGGTACCCGGCGGATGTGTGAGGGAACCTGCCGGCTGGTTTGTCAGTTCCGACTATCGGCAAAATCAACGTGCTACCCAATTGCCCCCAGGTCCAATGACCTTGTCGGAAAGGCTCGGGAAACGTCGCCAGAAGCTCCAGGGGAAGTCTTTTACTGGGTGAATCGCAGTAGTCTGATGGACTTGGGTCTCATGGATTAAAGGTGCAGTCTGGCCTAGCATCCCAACCTCCTGTAACGCAAGCCTCAATGGCGCAACGCATGAACCAGCACAAAGGCCACGTTTATCTGGTCGACGACGACGATTCCGTGCGCAGCTCACTGACGCGCATGCTGGAGTACATGGGTTTCACGGTCGAGGCCTATGCCGGACCCGAGGAGTTCTTGCGCCTGTCGGTTCCGGTGTCACCCGCCGTGTTGCTGCTTGACATGCGCATGCCTGGCGCGACCGGTCTGCAATTGCAGTCGGCCATGGTCAGCCTTGGGCGACACACCCCCATCGTTTTCATGTCGGGCGAAAGCCAGCCTCAGGAAATCATCGACGCACTGACTGCCGGTGCCTGTCATTTCCTGCTCAAACCCTTCAACATGGAGAACCTGCTGCGCGAGATTTACAAGGCCATGGCTACAGACCGCGAACGGATGAGGCGGTTCCGTGACGAAATCGACGTGAAGCTGCGCTACGAATCACTCACGCCCCGGGAAAAGGACATCTGCCAGCTGGTGGTCAAGGGGCTGATGAACAAGGATATCGCTGAACATTTCGGCTGCAGCATCAAGACGGTCAAGGTCCACCGCGGCAGGGTGATGGAGAAGATGCAGGTGGAGTCCCTGCTGGAACTTGCCGAAGCGGTGGCCAACCTGGGTGGCAGTACATGAATTATCTGGACATACCCACGGCCTATGTGGTGGTCGGCATGCTGTTTCTGCTGGGACCCGCCAGCGGCTGGCTGGTGCTCAGCCCTGGGCAGTCACGAACGATTGTGATGTGGTCGTTGGGCGGACTGCTGTTCGGTGTGGGCATGCTGCTCATCGGGGCGCGCGCTCACATTCCCTCTTTTCTGTCGTATCCGTTGGCCATGGGCCTGTCGACGCTGGGGCTGTGCATGAAGGCCGACGCCCTGAGCCGTGAACTGGGCAAACCTTGGCGAATGACTTTCTACGCCATCGGCACGCTGGTACACGCGGCGGTGTTTGACGCATTCAGAAGTTTGGGGCTGTCGGACCTTCGGTTTGCCTGGGGCGCATCCGCGACGACCGTGCTGTTCGCCGTGATCGCCTGGCTGGGATTCCAGCTTGCAAGGACCGGACCTTCGCCCAGCGCACGGTGGCTGGGGCTGGCGTACAGCCTGGGAGCGTTCTTTGTGGGCGCCAGGGTACTGGGCGTTCTCACCGGGCATATTGACCCTGAAGTTGTCAGTCAGAGCGTGGCCAGCATCTCCTCCACCGTTGCTGGGGTTCTGGTGTCGTATGTGGGTACTTTGGGCTTTGTCGGCATGTTTCTGGATCGATCCCGGCGTCATGAGCTGGAAGCGGTTGACCAGCGCGCGCGCCAGGAAGAGGCCACAAGACTGGGCGCCCAGATTGCCCAGCTGGACCGTGTCCACGTCATGAACGAGCTGTCGGGTTCTCTGGCGCACGAACTTAACCAGCCCTTGGCCGCCATCCTGACCAACGCACAGCTGGCCCGCCACATGGCGGGACGCTCCGGGTTGCTTCCGGGTGCGCTCATTCACATGATGAATGAAATCGAGCGCGACACCCAGCGAGCCAGTCAAATGCTGCTCAGAATCCGCAACTTTGTGCGCAAGAGCAGCGAGGACCGCAGCCCTGTGAGCATGCAGCGCATTGTGAAGGAGGCCACGGATATCCTGGCTGCGGATCTGAGGCGAGCCAAGGTGTCCGTGAGCACGGAGCTTCCTGGCACCCCTGTCATGGTGATGGGCGAGAAGCTCCAGCTGTTGCAGGTCTTGTTGAACCTGATGATCAATGCGGTTCAAGCGATGGCGCAATCTGAGAAACGCGAAATGGAATGCCTGCTTCGGGTGGAGCAGAAGGATGTCTTGCTTGTCCTGCGTGACCATGGCCCTGGCTTTCCCGTCGAGCATCTGGATAAGATCGACGCGCCGTTTTTCACCACCAAGCCGGATGGCATGGGGCTGGGTCTGCCCATAGCCCGCAGCATTGTGGAACAGCACGGTGGAAAGCTCCATCTGGCCAATGCGCCCCAAGGCGGCGCCCGGGTCGAGGTCAAGCTGCCGCTGCTGTCCAGCAGTCAGTAGTGCGGTGGCAGCTCGTCCCGCAGGCTGCGGAAAGTCTGACTGGGCTCTTCTGACCGCTGGCGGCGCAGCTCCGCCACCTCGCGCAGCAGGCGGTCGATCTGGTCCTGCTGGCGGGCCACCAGGGTGTTGAGGGAGTCCAGCAGGTCCTCGGCGTAGCTGAGCTTGATCTCAAGCTGTTCCAGCCGTTCTTCGGGGGCTTGGTGGCTCATCGGGGCTGGTGCTCCAGCGCGGCCGAGTTCATGCAATAGCGCAGACCGGTCGGTGCCGGGCCGTCTTCGAACACATGCCCCAGGTGGGCGCCACACTGGCTGCAGACGGTCTCGGTGCGCACCATGCCGTGGCTGCGGTCCACGATCTCGGTGATGGCGCCCGGCACGGCCTGCCAGAAGCTGGGCCAGCCACAGCCCGCGTCAAACTTGGTGGTGGAGTTGAACAGGTGGTTGCCGTAGCAGATGCAGTGGTACTGGCCCTCGGTCCACACCTGTTCGTACCGGCCGGTGAACGGCCGTTCGGTGTAGGCCCGCCGGGTCACCTCGAACGCGCCCGGCTCGGTGTCCTTGGCGGCCAGTTCGGCGCGCCATTCGGCCTCGGTCTTGCGAATGGGAAACTCGCTCATGCTCTTCTCCTGATGGGGTCATCCTGGTCGGGCCCACATTGTCGCGTGCTTGACTGCCCGACATTCGGGCGGGGGCTATCCGGGTCTGTCCGCTACAGAAACCCTATCGGTTTGGTGCATGATTAGGGGTGAATTTTCGAACGATCGTTCGCTTAACCACCCTGATCAGGAGATACCCATGCTGGGCCAGATGCAGAGCCAACCGCTGCTCATTTCGAACCTCATCGTCCACGCCGACCGCCACCACCACAGCACGGAAATCGTCTCGCGGCGGGTGGAGGGCGACATCCACCGCACGACCTGGGGTCAGGTGGCCCGCCGTGCGCGCCAGGTGGCCAATGCGCTGGACAGCCTGCACCTGGGTTTTGGCGAGCGCGTGGGCACCCTGGCCTGGAACGGCTACCGCCACCTGGAGCTGTACTTTGGCGTCAGCGGCTCCGGCCGCGTGCTGCACACCTTGAACCCGCGTCTGCACCCCGAACAGCTGGTCTGGATCGTCAACCATGCCGACGACCGCGCGCTGTGCTTTGACATGACCTTCCTGCCGCTGGTGCAGGCGGTCTGGAGCAAGTGCCCGGGCGTCAAGCACTGGGTGGCGCTGTGCGACGCCGACAAGCTGCCAGCCGACAGTGGCATCCCCAACCTGCTGAGCTACGAGGCCTGGATCGGCGGTCAGGACGACAAGTACACCTGGCCCGAGTTCGACGAGAACTGCGCATCGAGCATGTGCTACACCAGCGGCACCACCGGCAATCCCAAGGGCGCCGTGTATTCGCACCGTTCCACGCTGCTGCACGCCTACGGCGCGGCGCTGCCCGATGCATTGGGCTGCTCGGCCCGCGATTCCATCCTGCCGGTGGTGCCCATGTTCCACGTCAACGCCTGGGGTCTGCCGTACTCGGCCGCCGCCGTGGGCTGCAAGCTGGTCTTCCCCGGCCCGGCGCTGGACGGCAAGTCGGTCTACGAACTGATCGAGGGCGAGAAGGTGACGATGGCCGCCGGTGTGCCCACCGTGTGGCAGATGCTGCTGGGCCACATGCAGCAGAACGGTCTGAAGTTCAGCACCCTCACCCGAACCGTGATTGGTGGCTCGGCCTGCCCGCCGGCCATGATCAATGCCTTCAACGACCAGTATGGGGTCGAGGTGCTGCACGCCTGGGGCATGACCGAGATGAGCCCGCTGGGTACGGTCTGCACGCTCAAGAACGCGCAGGTGGCGCTGCCGGCCGACGAGAAGCTCAAAGTCCGCCTCAAGCAGGGCCGCAGCGTGTTCGGCGTCGACATGAAGATCGTCAACGAGGACGGTGTGGAGCAACCGTGGGACGGCAAAGCCTACGGTGACCTGCTGGTGCGCGGTCCCTGGATCATCGCCAGCTACTTCAAGGGCGAGGGCGGTGACCCGCTCAAGTACGATGCTGCCGGCCGCGGCTGGTTCCCCACGGGTGATGTAGCCACCATCGACGCCGACGGTTTCATGCAGATCACCGACCGCAGCAAGGACGTCATCAAGTCCGGCGGCGAGTGGATCAGCTCCATTGACGTGGAGAACATTGCCATGGCCCATCCTGCTGTGGCGATGGCGGCCTGCATCGGCATGAGGCACCCCAAGTGGGACGAGCGGCCCATCGTGGTGGTGGTCAAGAAGCCCGGCACCGAGGTCTCGCGCGACGAGTTGCTCGCCTTCTACGAGGGCAAGATCGCCAAATGGCAGATCCCGGACGATGTGGTGTTTGTCGATGCCATTCCGCTGGGTGCCACCGGCAAGATGCAGAAGATGACCCTGCGTCAGCAACTGGCGGATTACAAGTTGCCCGGTCTGTGACGAGCTGATGGCCATGCGCCAGTGGCGGCGG
Organism: Hydrogenophaga sp.; assembly: GCA_021166755.1. Lineage (GTDB taxonomy): Bacteria > Pseudomonadota > Gammaproteobacteria > Burkholderiales > Burkholderiaceae_C > Hydrogenophaga > Hydrogenophaga bisanensis. Next base: position 5,983 of record JAJPEW010000173.1, read on the forward strand.
CGGGATGCTTTGCTGGGGGTGCTGGCGGCTTCCTGCGCCAGCCCCTGGGTCCGTGCGCAGCCCCCGCGCATCGCCGCGGTGGTGCGCATGGCCTTCATCGACCCGCTGTCCGGGCCCGCATCCGACATCGGTCGCAACAGCCTGCGCAGCTGGCAGTTCATGGCACGGGAACTCGGTCGCCTCCATGGCGGGCCCCCCATCCGGGTGGCCGGCTTTGACAACAAGGCGTCGCCGCAGGAAAGCGTCAACGCCCTGAAAGCGGCGATCGACCAGGGGTTCCGCTACATCATCCAGGGCAATGGATCGGGTGTCGCGGCGGCCTTGTCCGAGGCCATCACCCGTCACAACACCCGTTTTCCTGACAAGGCCGTCATCCTCATCAACTACGCGGCGATGGACCCGGCGCTGACCGCCGAGAAATGCAGCTACTGGCATTTCCGGATCGACGCGGACACGTCCATGAAGATGCGGGCGCTGACCCGCCACCTGGGCCGGCAGCCTGACTTGACGCGCGTGTGGCTGCTCAACCAGAACTATGCCCACGGGCAGCAGTTTGCCCTGTATTTCCGGCAGGACATCCAGCAGGAGGCCCCGGCCGTTCAGGTGGTGGGCGATGAACTGCATCCCGCGTTTTCGCTGGAGGATTTCAGCGCTTATGTGGGCCGGATCAAGGCATCGGATGCCCAAGCGGTGGTGACCGGCAACTGGGGTGTCGACTTTCGCCGCCTGGTGCAATCGATGCAGGCCCACAAGCTCTGGATTCCGGTCTATTCCTACTACCCCTCGCTGCCGGGCACACCGGCCCTGCTGGCCACATCGGGTGAGCGGCTGCCCGTGTATCAGGTGGCCACCAATCACACGCGGCAGGAAGGCGAGATCAGTGAACTGGCGCTGCGGTTCCGGCGCGAGTACGGCGAGGACTTCGTGGTCTACGCGGCCTACGACGGCATCATGATGCTGCAGCATGCCTTCCGTCATGTGGGTTCAAGCGATCCGGTCCAGGTAGCCGCCCGGCTCAGTGGCGCGATCTTCCGCGGGTTCAACGGTCCGGTGTCGATGCGCGCGGACGACCATCAGCTGCAGAAAGGCGTGTACATCTCCCGTTGGCAGAAGTTGGAGGGTCCGCGCGAGCACACCGCCGAGGGCACGGGCCACGCCTTTGTGCCGGTGGATTTCATGCCGGCCAGCGAGATTGCCCGCGACCCCACGTGCCAGATGCTTCGCCCTTGAGCGCAGCTAGCCTGCTATTGTTGTGTGAGCGCACAGTCACCTGTGCGATAGGGGCTAGGGCAATCCCTGAGTTCAAGCTTACAGGCAGCGGGTACGCTGGGGTTTTCGCCCACCCTGGAGACTATTCATGCGCTTTGCACTCAAAACCATCGCTGTCGCATCCCTGGCCCTGAGCCTGTCTTCTGCCTTCGCCCAGAAGGGCGAGACGGTCAAGATCGCCCTGATCGATCCGCAGACCGGATTGATGGGGCCTCTGGGGCTCAACCAGATGCGCAGCTGGCAGTACTTTGCTGACAAGTTCACTGCCAGCAACCCGGCCGGTGTGAAGTTCGAGATCGTGGCTTTCGACAACAAGCTCAGCCCGGCCGAGAGTCTGAATGCCTTCAAGGCGGCTCTGGACCAAGGCGTGCGTTACATCGCCCAGGGCAACGGTTCTTCGGTGGCGGGTGCGCTGATCGAGGCCGTCAACAAGCACAACGAACGCAACCCCGGCAAGGAAGTGGTGTTCCTGAACTACGCCGCGGTGGACCCTGACTTCACCAACAGCAAGTGCAGCTACTGGCACTTCCGTTTTGACGCCGACACGTCCATGAAGATGGAGGCGCTGACCACCTACATGAAGGACCAGAAGGACGTCCAGAAGGTCTACCTGCTGAACCAGAACTACTCGCACGGCCAGCAGGTGGCCAAGTTTGCCAAGGAGAACCTGGCCCGCAAGCGCCCCGACGTGAAGATCGTGGGCGAGGACCTGCACCCGCTGGCCCAGGTGCGTGACTTTGCGCCCTACATTGCCAAGATCAAGGCTTCGGGCGCCGACACCGTGATCACCGGCAACTGGGGTTCGGATCTGGCCCTGCTGATCAAGGCGGCCAACGAGGGCGGCTATACCGGCAAGTTCTACACCTACTACACCGGCGTGACGGGTACCCCGACGGCTCTGGGCACGGGTGGCGAGGGCCGCGTCTTCCAGGTGGCCTACTCCCACTACAACATGGGTGGCCAGATGGGTCAGTGGATGGCCGAGTTCAAGACCAAGTACAAGGACGACATGTTCACCGGCGCGATTCCGTCGGCCTTCAACGTGCTGTCCACCGCCATGGCCAAGGTCAAGTCGACCGATCCTGTGAAGGTGGCCGCCGCCATGGAGGGCCTGAAGGTCAACAACTACAACGGCGAAGTCGAGATGCGCAAGACCGATCACCAGCTGCAGCAGCCGCTGTACCTGACGGTCTGGCAAAAGGCTGACCAGAAGTATCCCTACAGCCCCGAGAACACGGGCATGACGCTGGCGCCGGTCAAGGAGTTCCCGTCCTTCGTGGCCAGCACCCCGACCAGCTGCCAGATGAAGCGTCCTGGCTGACCGGTTCGCGTCGCCAGCTGCCGGACGGCCCATGTCGCCGTCCCGGCAGGCGGGTAACCTCGGCGGTTGCCCGACTTCCCTTGAAAGTCATTGGTGCGGGTCAGCAATGTGCTGACCCGCCGGTTCACTGCGCAAAGGCCGGATCCCATGTCTCTGGAGTTCGTCATCATCTCCATGCTCAACGGCGTCAGCTACGGGCTGCTGCTGTTCATGCTGAGTTCGGGGCTGACCCTCATCTTCAGCATGATGGGCGTGCTCAATTTCGCCCACGCCAGCTTCTACATGGTGGGTGCCTACATCGGCTACACCATGACCGATCTGGTCGGATTCTGGCCGGCCCTGGTGATCGCACCGCTGATGGTTGGCGCACTCGGTGCCCTGTTTGAGCGCGCCAGCCTGCGCAAGGTGCACAAGTTCGGCCATGTGCCGGAGTTGCTGGTCACCTTCGGCCTGTCCTACATCGTGCTGGAACTCGTGCAGCTGATCTGGGGGCGAACAGCGGTGGACTTTCCTCCACCGGAGGTCCTGCGCGGACCGGCGTTCACGCTGGTGCATCACGCCAACGACAGTCTGAGCATGGTCTGGGGCGCGGCCGGCCAGGCGGTCTGCAGCGCTGAAGGCGTCATCTGCTCGCCCTTTCCGGCCACACGCGGGTTCATGATGCTGGTGGCGGTGCTGATGCTGGTGTCGCTGTGGCTGTTGCTGACACGCACCCGCATCGGTCTGGTGATCCAGGCAGCGCTGACGCACCCCGAAATGGTGGAGAGCCTGGGACACAACGTGCCACGGGTGTTCATGCTGGTCTTCGGTGCCGGTACAGCGCTTGCCGGGCTGGCAGGCGTGATCGGGGGCAGTACCTTCGTGACCGAGCCGGCCATGGCCGCCACGGTGGGTTCGGTCATCTTCGTGGTGGTGGTGGTCGGTGGCATGGGCTCACTCTCCGGCGCCTTCCTGGCCTCCCTGCTCATCGGTGTGATCCAGACCTTTGCCGTGGGCATCGACTACTCGTTCATCAGCTTCGTGCAGCAACTGGGCATCGAGCCCAGCGCCGCGATGCTCGAGAACTCGGTGCTCAAGCTGACCCTGTCCCAAGTGGCGCCCATCCTGCCGTACCTGTTCCTGGTGCTGATCCTGATCTTCCGGCCCAAGGGGCTGCTGGGCACCCGCGAAGGCTGATGAACATGTCCAAGACCCATTACGAATTCAAACCCTGGAACGTCGGCCGCTGGATCATCTGGTCGCTGTTCGCCCTGGTGCTGCTGGTGGCGCCCAAGCTGTTCACCAGCAGCCTGTCGGTGACCATGCTCACCCAGATGGGCATCGCCATCATTGCCTGCCTGTCCTACAACATCCTGCTGGGGCAGGGCGGCATGCTCAGCTTCGGCCATGCGGTGTACACCGGTCTGGGCTCCTACATGGCGATCCATGCCCTCAACGCGGTGTCCAACGGCTCGATGCCGATTCCCGTCAGCCTCATTCCGCTGGTGGGTGGCGTCGCCGGGCTGTTCTTCGCCATCCTGTTCGGCTACGTCACGACCAAGAAGGCGGGCACACCGTTTGCCATGATCACGCTGGGCATGGCCGAGCTGGTGTTCGCGATGTCGCTGATGTTCTCCGAGTTCTTCGGCGGTGAGGCGGGCGTGTCGGGCAACCGGGTCGCGGGTGATCCCTTCATGGGCATCACCTTCGGTCCGCCGATCCAGGTGTATTACCTGATCGCCATCTACACCTTCGTGTGTGTGGCGCTGATGTATGCCTTCACCCGCACACCCCTGGGCCGCATCCTCAACGCGGTGCGCGACAACCCCGAGCGGGTGGAGTTCATCGGCTACAACACGCAGATCGTTCGCTACCTGGCTTTCATGATCGCCGGCTTCTTTGCCGGGATCTCGGGCGGGCTGGCCGCGATCAACTTCGAGATCGTCACGGCCGAGGTGGTGGGCGCAGCCCGCTCGGGGGGCTACCTGCTGTTCACCTTCCTGGGTGGTGCCACCTTCTTCTTCGGACCGATCATCGGTGGCGTGCTGATGGTGCTGGCGTCGGTGCTGCTGTCCGAGTTGACCAAGGCCTGGCTGTTGTACCTGGGCCTGATCTTCCTGTTCATGGTGATGTACGCCCCCGGGGGCATCGCCAGCCTGATCATGATGAACCTGCGCGTGGCGTCCTTCGGCCGGCTGCGCGAGATCTGGGTGTCCTACCTGGCGCTGGGCGTGACCGCTCTCGTCATTCTGTTGGGGGCAGGCGCCATGGTCGAGATGATCTACCACCTCAAGCTGGACGCCGCCATGGGTGACACGGTCCGGTATCTGGGCATGGAGCTCAATGCCAAAGCCGCCAGCAGTTGGTTCGGTGCCGTCTTCGTCACGCTCACCGGACTGGGCATCTTTGAATTGGCCCGGCGTGAGTACTCACGCCAGTGGGCGGCCATCCAGACCGACATCGAGAAAGAAATCAAGCGCCGGGAGACGCAATGAGCAGCGCCGCATCCACCGCAGAGACCGACCGTTTCGAGCAGTCCATGACCCACGTCCACGCCGGGGGCTATGCCCTGGAGCTGCGTGACCTGCGCAAGAGCTTCGGCAAGACCGAGATCATCCGTGGCGCCAACCTGGCGGTTCGGGCCGGCGAACGGGTCGCCATCATCGGCCCCAACGGCGCCGGCAAGTCCACGCTGTTCAACCTCATCTCGGGGCGGTTTGCGCCGACCAGTGGCGAGGTGCTGCTCAACGGTACCCGCATCGACGGCAAGAAGCCCTTCGAGATCAACCGCCTGGGCCTCTCGCGCAGCTTCCAGATCACCAACATCTTTCCCAAGCTCAGCGTCTTCGAGAACCTGCGCTGCGGGGTCCTCTGGAGCCTGGGTTACCGCTACACGCTGTTCCGCTTCCTGGCCGATCTGGACGACGCCAACAACCGTGCGGAAGAGCTCATGCACATGATCCGGCTGGAGAAGAAGCGCGATACCCTGGCCATGAACCTGACCTATGCCGAGCAGCGGGCGCTGGAGATCGGCATCACCATCGCGGGTGGGGCCAATGTGATCCTGCTGGACGAGCCGACGGCCGGCATGAGCAAGAGCGAGACCAGCCGCTTCATCGACCTCATCCGCGAGGTGACGGTTGGCAAGACGCTGCTGACGGTGGAGCATGACATGGGCGTCGTGTTCGGTCTGGCCGACAAGATTGCGGTGGTGGTGTATGGCGAGGTGATCGCTTTCGATACCCCAGAGGCTGTTCGCGCTAACCCCAAGGTGCAGGAGGCCTACCTGGGATCGGTGCTGGCCGATGAGCAGGCCGCCGCGGTCGGACATTGAAGGAGGTCACATGCTGAAGATCGAAAACCTCCACGCGTACTACGGCAAAAGCCACGTCCTTCATGGTGTGAGCATGGGTGTCGGTGAGGGTGAAATCGTGGCCCTGCTGGGGCGCAACGGTTCTGGCCGGTCGACCACCGCCAAGGCCATCATGGGCCTGGTTGAGTGTGACGGCACCATCGAATGGAAGGGGCAACCTGTCCGCGGCAAGAAGCCGTTCGAGATCGCGCACCTGGGCATTGGTTACGTGCCCGAGAACCGCGACATCTTCCCCAAGCTCACGGTGCATCAGAACCTGCTGTTGGGCCAGAAGGGCAAAGGCAAGGGTGCGCGCTGGAGCTTCGAGGACATGTACGCCATGTTTCCGCGTCTGAAGGAGCGTGAGCACACCGAGGCAGGCGTGCTCTCTGGTGGCGAGCAGCAGATGCTGACCCTGTGCCGCACCCTCATGGGCGACCCCGACCTGATCATCATCGACGAGCCGACCGAGGGTCTGGCACCCAAGATCGTGGAGCTGGTGGGCGAGTACCTGCAGAAGCTCAAGGCCCGCGGGATTTCGGTGCTGCTGATCGAGCAGAAGCTGACCATCGCCATGAACATTTCGGATCGGGCGCTGGTCATGGGCCATGGCAGCATCGTGTTTGAAGGTACGCCGGATACCCTGCGCGCCGACCCCTATACCCGCAAGGAATGGCTGGAGGTCTGAACGCCCCCCGCGCCGCCTTCGGCGTCACCCCCCACTGGGGGGCGGTGCCTGTGGCCTGGCAGAGCCAGTTCCACGGCACCTCTGACCCTGCCCGTGCGCCGATGACTCTCATGCGACAAGTGGCCCTTGCCGCGTCGCACAAGTTTTCTAAAATCGCACGACCGTTCGTTTTTCGGACTGTTTCCCCCTATCACACAGAGGAGATCTCATGACCGCTGAGTACCAGGTCCACGGCGACGTGGCCGTCATCACGCTGAACAACCCGCCGGTCAACGGTCTGGGTCTGTCCACCCGCCAAGCCATCGTCGACGGTCTGGAGAAGGCCGAAAACGACCCGGCCGTCAAGGCGATTGTGCTCACTGGTGCAGGCAAGGCCTTCTCCGGTGGGGCCGACATCCGTGAATTCGGGACGCCCAAGGCGATTCAGGAACCGAACCTGCTGAGCGTCATCAGCCGGGTGGAGAACACCACCAAGCCCGTCATCGCGGCCGTGCACAGCGTGTGCATGGGCGGTGGGCTGGAGCTGGCGCTGGGCGCGCACTACCGCATCGCGGCACCCGGCTGCAATGTCGCACTGCCCGAAGTCAAGCTGGGTCTGATCCCCGGCGCCGGTGGCACGCAGCGCCTGCCGCGCGTGCTGGGTGTCGAAGCCGCGCTGAACATGATTGTCAGCGGCGAGCCGGTCAAGAGCGAGATGCTGGCGATGCTGCCCGGGCAGAAGCTGTTCGACAAGCTGGCCGCCTCGCCCGAGTCGCTGGCCGAAGAAGCCTTGGCGCTGGCGCGCGAGATGGCCGCCAAGCACGCGGACGGTTCGGCCTTCCCGCTGGTGCGCAACCTGCCGTGCAAGCACAAGGACGGGGACGCCTACTTCCAGTTCGCTCGCAACATGGTCAAGGGCATGAGCAAGAACTTCCCGGCCCCCGCCAAGTGTGTGGACGCCGTGGAAGCCGCGACCAAGAAGAAGTTCGCCGACGGCATGGCTTTCGAGCGCGAAATCTTCATCAACCTGATGTGGACGTCCGAGTGCCGCTCTCTGCGACACCTGTTCACCGCCGAGCGCGCCGCCAGCAAGATCCCCGATGTGCCGGAAGACACGCCGCAGCGCAAGATCGAGAAAGTGGCCGTGATCGGTGCCGGTACCATGGGTGGCGGCATCAGCATGAACTTCCTCAATGCCGGCATTCCGGTGACCATCCTGGAGATGAAGCAGGAGGCGCTGGACCGTGGCGTGGGCGTCATGCGTGGCAACTACGAGGCCCAGGTCAAGAAAGGCAAGCTCAAGCAGGACAAGCTCGACCAGCGCATGGGCCTGTTGAGCACGACGCTGAAGTACGAAGACATTGCCGATGCCGATCTGGTGATCGAGGCGGTGTTCGAAGACATGGGCGTCAAGGAAACCGTGTTCAAGAAGCTGGACGAGGTGATGAAGCCCGGGGCTATCCTGGCGTCCAACACCTCGACGCTGGACGTCAACAAGATTGCGAACTTCACCAAGCGTCCACAGGACGTGGTGGGCCTGCACTTCTTCAGCCCGGCCAACGTCATGAAGCTGCTGGAGGTGGTGCGTGGTGACGCGACGGCCAAGGACGTGATGGCCACGGTGATGACCATCTCCAAGAAGATCAAGAAGGTTGCTGTCGTCTCCGGCGTGTGCGATGGCTTCATCGGCAACCGCATGATCGAGCAGTACGGCCGCCAGGGCGGCTTCCTGCTCGACGAAGGCTGCACCCCTGAGCAGGTGGACAAGGCGATCGAGAAGTTTGGCTTT
>JAJPEW010000234.1 GCA_021166755.1 Hydrogenophaga sp.
CGATCAGCCAGCGTGCCAGCGTGTCGGCCGCCATCAGCAGGGCACCGCCCATGCAGCTGGCTAGCAGCATCAGACGGCTGCTGGTCGTCTTGACCAGCGAGCGCACCAGATGTGGCGCGGCCAGGCCCACGAAGGCGATCAGGCCGGTCTGTGCGACAGCCGTGCCGGTGGCCAGCGCCAGCACCGCTACCAGGGCGGCCCGCATCGGTCCCAGCGGCAGGCCCAGACTGCGGGCTGTCGCATCGCCCAGGCTCAGGCCGTCGAGCACGCGCGCCAGCAGCCAGGCCGCCAGCGTGCACAGCACCCACACGCTCGCCATCAAGCCGGCCGCGGTCCAGCCCACGAAGCTGGTGGACCCCAGCATGAACGCCTGCATGGCCTGCAGCGACTCCGGCGAGAACAGCAGCACCAGGTGCGTCATGGCACCGAGCACCACGCCCACCACCACGCCCGCCAGCAGCAGGCGCAGCGTGTGTTGCACCCCTCGCGAGAGCAGCAGCGTCAGCAGCACCGCCAGCACCGCCCCGGCAAACGCCGCGCCGGTCAGCCCCAGGCGCACCCAGACACTGCTGGAGAACACGCTCACGGCCATACCACTGTTCATCATGCTGGCGCCCAGCATGCCGCCCGCCCCACCCATGGCCGCGAGGGCCATGGCCACGCCCAGCGAAGCGCCCGAGGCGCTGCCCAGCAGGAACGGGTCGGCCAGCGGGTTGCGGAACAGGCCCTGAGCCACCGCTCCCGCCAGCCCCAGCAGCGCGCCTGCAGCCCAGGCGCCCAGGGTGCGCGGCAGCCGGATCTCCCAGACAATCTGCTGCGCCATCGCGGTCGCGGACGGATCGGCCTGCGGCCGCAGCAGCGGACCGACCAGGTTCTCGAACCCCGCACTGCCCACGCAGACGCCAAGCGCGGCAAGACCCAGGGCCGCCAGCAGCAAGGCAGCCACGAGCCAGGTCGCGCGACGGGCGTTCATGGACGCGCAGCCCCTTTGCTGACCGCAGGCGCCTTGGATGCCAGACAGCGAGCCATGATGCGCGCGCCCTCGGCCATGCGCGGCCCCGGGCGCACCAGGGTGTCCGATTCATCAGCCGGGAAAACACAGAGATGCTGACCGCGCATCGCCCGCAGGCTGTGCCAGCCGGGTCGCTGCATCATGCCGTCCACACTGCGTTCGCCCACCATGATCAGGTCTGGGTTGGCGCGCACGATGTATTCGGGGTTGAGCTTGGGGAAAGGCCCGAGCGACGCCGGCACAATGTTCTTCACCCCCAGACGTGTCAGCGTCTCACCGATGAAGGAGCTCTCCCCTGCCGCATACGGCCCGGGGTTGACCTCGAAATACACCCGTGTCCCGCGTACCCCGGCCGGCAGCGACTGGGCCGCCGCCATGACCGCCGCATCGATCGCGCGCCAGATGCGCTGCGCATCCTGCACCTCCAGCAACTGGCCGATCTTGAGCATCACCCGCTGCACGTCGGCATGGGTCTTGGGCTCCAGCGCCACCACCTTCACCCCGAGCGCGCGCAGGCGATCACCCGCCCGGGAAGACGTGGCCATCAGCACCACATCCGGTCGCAGCGCCACGATCTGCTCAATGTTCGGGTCCAGTCCGCCGCCCACCCTGGGCAGAGCCTTCACGGATTCAGGCCAGTTGGTGTAGCGGTCCACACCCACCAGGCGCTGGCAATGCCCCAGCTCGCACACCGTCTCGGCCAGCGAGGGCAGCAGGCTCACGATGCGCTGGGGTGCGCGATCGAAAGTCACCACCGCACCCCGATCATCGGTGACCTGCAAAGCGGCCAACGCGGGCAAGGCAAGCAGCGTGCAGGCGAGTATCGCCAGGTGCTTGAGCATCCGTTTCATACAGCGTTCTTCAACGTCAGCGGCAAACCAGCGGCCATGAGCGTCACACGCCCGCAAGCCGCCGCCACCTGCTGGTTGAGCCGGCCCAGCGCGTCCACAAAGGCGCGCACTTCACGGCCCATCGGAATCACGCCCAGTCCGATCTCGTTACCGACCAATACCACCGGACCAGGCGCCTCGGCGATCGCCGCGCACAGAGCTTCGCCCGCGGCGATCACGGCCGATTCAGCAAGCGCCTGTGGCGGGTCGGCCGGCATCATCAGATTCGTCAGCCACAGCGTCAGGCAGTCGACCACGATCAGCGTGTGATCATCGCTGTGCTGTCGCAGTGCATCGGCCAGCGCCAGCGGCTCTTCGACCGTCACCATGCCCGGTACCCGAGCTGCCCGGTCGGCCTGGTGGCGCGCGATGCGTTCGCGCATTTCCTCGTCCCATGCTTGTCCGGTCGCGATCATCACAGCCCGGCGTCCCGACGCAGACGCCAGCCAGTCCCGGGCCAGCAACTCCGCGCGGCGCGACTTGCCACTGCGCTGGCCGCCCAGGATGAACTCTGTGCGTGCCACCTCAACCATGGGCCACCATCCACGCCTTGACGATGCGGTGCATCTGCTCCACCCCGTCGGTCAGCGCCGCCGGTCCGGGCTGCAGGATATCGGCCGACTTGATCTCGAACAGCTGGCCGGTCTTCACGGCCGGCACGTCCTGCCAGCCCGTCCGCGCGGCCACTTTTTCGGCACGGAACTTCTTGCCACACCAGGAGCCGATGATGATGTCCGGCGCGCGCCGCACGATTTCGGCACCGTCGGCAATGATCCGGTTCTTTCCCAGGGACTGCACGGCCAGCTCGGGGAACACGTCGTCACCACCGGCGATGCCCATGAGCTCCGACACCCAGCGGATGCCGCTGATGTGCGGTTCGTCCCATTCCTCGAAAAACACCTTCGGGCGCCGCTTGCCTGCGGCTTCCAGTTCGGTCACCTCAGCGCGAATGGCATCCAGTCGCTGGCGCATGGCCGCGATGCGCGCCAGGCCCTCATCGGCGCAACCCACCATGGCCGCCACCTGATAGAGCATGGAGAAGATGTCCTCCACGCTTCGCTGGTTGAACACCGTCACCTGCACCCCGGCGCGGATCAGGGCCGCCGCGATGTCGGCCTGCAGGTCCGAGAAGCCGAACACGCAGTCGGGCTGCAGCGCCAGGATCTTGTCGATCTTGGCGCTCAGAAAGGCGCTGACCTTGGGCTTCTCATCGCGCGCGCGGCGTGGCCGCACCGTGTAGCCGCTGATGCCCACGATGCGCGCCTCCTGCCCCAGCAGGTACAGCCACTCGGTCGTCTCCTCGGTCAGGCAGACGATGCGTTGAGGTCCGGGCCGTTCAGACGTCATGCAGCCTCCGGCAGAAACAGCTGGGCGGTCGCTTCAGGATTCGAGGCAAACCACGCGTGGAAGTAACTGGCCCGCACAGGGCCTTGGCGATAGATCGCCTCCGGACGGCCAAACCGGCTGCCGGGTGCGGTGTGCGCCACCGGCACCAGGGGTGTTGCGGTCACCGAATAGTGGAAGGTATGACCACGCAGCTCACCCCGCGCCGTGTCCCAGCACTGCGGGCCGAGGGCGGCCAGACGCGGCTGCATGGCCACCTCACCGGGCAGCAGCCCCCACATCGGCACCCGCGTGCCGTCGAGCAGCGTCAGTCCGTCGAACAGCGGCATCATGCCGCCGCACTCGGCCCAGACCGGCTTGCCCGCCGAGATGTGCGCCGCCAACGAAGCGCGACAGCGTGTGCCGTCCACAAGTGCCTGCGCATGCAGCTCCGGATAGCCTCCCGGCAGCCAGACCGCATCGCCATCGGGCACCGGCTCATCGGCCACCGGCGAGAAAAACACCAGCTCGGCCCCCAGCGCCCGCAGCGTGTCGAGATTGGCCGGATAGGTGAAACAGAAGGCCGCGTCGCGCGCCACGGCCACGGTGCGCCCTTGCAGCAACGGCGCCACCGCGCGTGCAGGCTGCGCCTCAAACGACACCGCCCAGCGCTGCCAGCCCGTGGCGTCCAGCCGACCCAGAGGCGTGGCCGACATCGCATCGGCCAGCGCATCCAGGCGCGCCATCGCATCGGGCAGCTCGGAAGCCACCGTCAAGCCCAGATGACGCTCCGGCAAGGCAAAGTCCGCGTCACGCCGCAAACCGCCCAGCCAGCCGGCGTCGATACCACCGGGCTCAACACCCAGGTCGTCAGCGCGCACCGACGCCTGCAGCATCTTCTCGTGCCCCTCGCTGGCCACGCGGTTGGCCAGCACCCCCGCCCAGGGCAGCCCAGGGCAGTAGTGGCGCAGACCGTGCACCAGCGCCCCAAAAGTGCCGGCCATGGACCCGGCGTCGATCACCGCCAGCACGGGAATGCCCAGCTTCACCGCCAGGTCGGCCGCGCTCGGCTCGCCATCGAACAGCACCATCACCCCTTCGATCAGGATCAGGTCGCTGTTCGTCGCCGCCTCATGCAGCCGCGCGCGGATATCGGTCTCACCATTGAGCCAGAGGTCCAGGTTGTGCACCGGGTGCCCACTGGCCAGCTGATGCCAGTGCGGGTCCAGGAAATCCGGCCCGCACTTGAACACCCGCACCCGCCGGCCCTGCCGCGCATGCAGGCGCGCCAGCGCCGCCGTGACCGTGGTCTTGCCCTGGCCAGAGGCCGGGGCCGCCACCATCAGTGCCGGACAGACCGGTGCGCTCCCTTGGGCCAATGCGCTCACCGCGGCGACCAGGTCAGGCCCAGGTAAAAGGTGCGACCTGCCGTCGCATAGCCCAGCACCGACTCGTAGGCCTTGTCGGTGGCATTGTCCACGCGGGCCAGCAGCGTCCAGTCGCGGGCGATGCCGGTGCTGGCGGTCAGGTTCAGCAGGGTATAGGCCGACAGCGCCTGCGTGTTGGCGGCATCGTTGTACCGCTTGCCCACATGCTGCACCTCGCCGCCCAGGCGCCAGGCGCCCAGCGCGGTGTCGGCCGTGAAGGTGGCCTGCGTCTCCGCGCGGCGCGCCAGCAGCTTGCCGGTCTCCTGGTTCTTCGGCCGCATCAGGTCCAGCGAGGCGCCCAGGTTCACCACACCGGCCTTGGTGCCCCCGGTCAGGGTGACACCGCTGTAGCGCGCCTTGCCGGTGTTGCCATAGCAGCCCGCATAGGTGCCCACGCCGTTCACACAGCTGCCGGGTCCGGCGATGTAGTCGATCAGGTCCTTGACCTCGTTGCGGTAGACCACCACACCCGCGCGATCTGCGCCCGACTGCCAGCGCAGCCCGGCTTCCACGTTGCGGGCGGTCTCGGCCTTCAGGTCGGGCGTGCCGTAAATGCTGAAGCGCTGGAACAGCGTCGGCACGCGGAAGGCCGTGCCCGCCGAAGCCGTGGCCCGCAGGTTGGGCGTGATGGCATACCCATAGGCCAGCGACCCGGTGGACTCGCCACCGAACTCGCTGTCATCGTCATGACGTGCATTGACCTGCAACGTGTGGGCGCCCGCGCGCCAGCCGTAACCCACGGCCAGCGCATTCTGGTAGCGGTCCGTGCGCTGCGGCGTGGTGCTGCCGTTGCGCAGATCGTCCTCGCGCCGCTCCAGATCCACACTCAGCAGACCCTGCCCCAGCTTGAGCTCATTGCGCAGCAGCCAGGTACTGACCTGCGTCTCGGTCAGGTAGGGCGACGGCGACGTTTCATAGCGGTCAGTGCCACGGGTAACGCCCACGCGGGTGTTCCACGCCTCGTTCCAGCGGGCGGCCCAGTTCAGGCCCACGGTCTGCAGGTGGTGCTTGCTCTGGTCGTCGTTGCCCGGGGTAAAGGCGTCGTAGCCTGCCTTCTGCCGGCTGTCCAGCACCGTCAGGTCCAGCTTCTGGTCCTTGGCCAGCTTCCAGCCCACGCGGCCCGAGAAGCTTTCGTTGCGGTACCCGTCGCGGTCCGGGTTGCCGCTGGGCTTGGCATTGAAACCGTCGCTGCGCTCGGCGCCCAGGCCCAGCGCGTAGTCCACTGTGTCCGATCCGCCGCGCAAGGAGGCATTGAGCTCACGGGTGCTGTGCGAACCCACGCCCACCCGCACACTGGGAAAGAAGCCCTTTTCACCTTCGCGGGTGAAGATCTGGATCACACCGGCCAGTGCGTCCGATCCATAGATGGCAGCGGCCGGTCCGCGCAGCACCTCGATGCGGTCGACCTGCGACAGCGGAATCGCGTTCCAGGTCGCACCACCGGTAGACTGGGAATCGATGCGCACACCATCCACAAACACCGCCGTGAAGCGGCTCTCGGCACCGCGCAGGTACACGCTGGTGGTGGTGGCCGGACCTCCGTTGCGCGTGACCAGGATACCCGGCACACGCGCCAGCACGTCCGCCAGGGCGGCGGCCCCACTGCGGTCAATCTCCTCGCGGTCGACCACCGTCACATCGGCCACCACATCGGTGATGGGTTGCTCCGAGCGCGTGGCGGTGACCACCACCGTGCTCAGGGAGGCGACCACCTCGGGGGCTGGCTGGTCGGCCGCGTGGGCCAGGGAAACGCACAGGGACGAGCCCGCCACGATGGCAGGCGACAGCGCGGCCGCAGCGGCGCGCAGGGTTGGCTTCTTCATGAAAAGAGAACAGACAGATAGGCCCTCACCGCCTTCCCCGACGGTGCATGGACGTCACGGACACGCCCATGCGGGCGCGGCCACCGTGTTGGCCGGTATCCGGGCTGGCAGAAACAACCTCCAGCGGCCTTCCCAGATGCCCAGGCATCCAGTGACCGTGTGTGGAAGCGGAGCGCGAACGCTCGTCTGCTTACCGTTGCGGGGGCAGCGCAGGTTAGGTCGGTCCGGTCTGGACTTTCCCTCCTGCTTCCCGTTGAACTGCGGCGTGAGATCCACACCGCGAGCACCAACCCGATCATTGTAAGCCCGGTCTGCTTGCGGCAACCCTACAATGGTCGGGTCCAACCTTCTGCGACACCATGGCCGATCTCAAGCACCTTGACCAGATCACAGAGCGCGTAGAGCGCCTGTTGCTGCGGCACGAAGAGCTCCAGCGCACCAACCAGCTGCTGATGGAGCAGGTGCAATCCCTGCAGCACGAGCGCGACTCCCTCAAGTCTCGCCTGCAGGCGGCCCGTGGACGCATCGACGCCCTGCTCGAACGCCTGCCGCCCATGGCCGAGGAATCCGCCTCCGGAGGTGATGCATGAACAGCCCGGTCAAAAGCCCCGGCAAGCAGATCGAGGTCCAGATCATGGGCCAGAGCTACCTGCTCTCCTGCCCGCCGGGCGGCGAATCCGCCCTGCTCGATGCCGTCGAGCGCGTGGACACCGCCATGTGCCGCATCCGCGACGCCGGCAAGGTCAAGGCGCGCGATCGCATCGCGGTGCTGGCCTCGCTGAACCTGGCCTTCGAGCTGTCGCAGAAGGAAAGCCAGTTGCTGCAAGCCAGCCAGACCGTGCCTTCAGCCGCCGTTCCGGCCGCACCTGCCGTTCAGCCCGCGAACGACGCGGGGGCCTTGGTGGATGCCGCCACCAACGCCCGCTTGCAAGATCTGGTGCGGCGGCTCGATCAGGCCCTGGGCAGCGACGGCCAGTTGCTCTAACCGCCTGCCTGACGACGCGACACATTCCGTTGGTCGGTCACCGGCTTTTTTTGTCCCTGCACCGCGATGCGCCATCGCTGGCGCCCTACAATTTGCACTGTCTGCGGTGCGCGCCGGGCTTTATATTTCCTTGAACCAATGCTCTTTGAGCCCGGGCTTGGTACATTGCGTGGCTGGTGCGAGCGTCTCGCGTCAGATGAACCCGAAGCCCCGCTGCCCTCGCCCACCTGAACCCCCGGTTCAGGATGACGGTCCGGTGGCATTCGCAGACACCTTATTCCCCACACCCTCCCTCTGCCGCTTCGCGGCACCCCCTCTTCCCCATGCTTGAGCCACTTCTGATCGTCGAGCTGGCCGCCCTTGGCCTGTGCACCGGTTTCCTCGCGGGCCTGCTGGGCATCGGTGGGGGCATGATCATGGTGCCGTTCATCACGGCCATCCTCACCAACCGGGGCATTGCGCCGGATCTGGCGGTCAAGGCGGCCATTGCCACGTCCATGGCCACCATCATCTTCACCTCCGTCTCCAGCGTGCGCGCACACCACAAGCGCGGCGCCGTACGCTGGGACATCGCCCGCAAGCTGGCCCCCGGCATCGTCCTGGGCGCAGCCCTGGCCAGCCTGGGGGTGTTTGCCATCCTCAAGGGCTCGTGGCTGGCGCTGCTGTTTGCGGCCTTTGTGGGCTTCTCGGCCACGCAAATGCTCAAGGACAAGAAGCCCAAGCCCAGCCGCACCCTGCCCGGTACCGCCGGCCAGCTCGGCGCCGGTGGCGTCATCGGCTTCCTGTCGGGCCTGGTGGGCGCGGGCGGCGGCTTTGTCAGCGTGCCCTTCATGACATGGTGCAACGTGCCCATCCACAACGCCGTGGCCACCAGCGCGGCCCTGGGCTTCCCCATTGCACTGGCCAACGGCATCGGCTACGTCATCGCCGGTCAGGGCGTGCAGGGCCTACCGGCCGGGTCCTTCGGCTACGTGTACCTGCCAGCCCTGGCGGTGATTGCGGTGGCCAGCGTGCTCATGGCACCGGTGGGCGTCAAGGCTGCGCACGCGCTGCCGGTCAAGTCACTCAAGCGCGTGTTCGCCGGCATCCTCTACGTGCTGGCCGCCTACATGCTCTACAAAGGCATCAGCAGCCTGTAAAAAGCAAACAGCAGATGGGGCGTGCGGCAGGCCCAGGGGCGATTTGCTGACGCGCGCAGCGCGGCTGATGAGCCCATGGGCCTGCTGCACGCCCTATCTGCCGAGCACCACCCCCTCAGCCTGTGGATCAGGCCAACAAATCAGACCAGCGCCCTGTCGGCAACAACGATGCCATCCTCGTCGGCATACAGCCAGTCGCCCGGCCGCACCCACACCCCCTGAATCTGCACCGCCACATCGCGCAGGCCATCCACCTTGCGCTCGGTAGGCAAGGGCATGCTGGCCAGCGCGCGAATGCCCACCTGGCTCTGCGCCAGCTCGGCCACATCGCGCACACAGCCATCAATCACCACACCTGCCCAGCCGTTGCGCGCGGCCGCCGCACCCAGGTTGCCGCCCAGCAGCGCCCGCCGCAGCGATCCGCCACCGTCCACCACCAGCACACGGCCCTGCCCCGGACTCTCCACCGCCGCCTTCACCGGCGTGTTGTCTTCAAAACACTTCACGGTCACCACCGGCCCGGCAAAGCGGCGCACGGCACCAAAGTCCCGAAACACCGGCGGCAGCACGCGAAACGCACCACTGCCATCGCCCTTGTGGGCATCGCACAGATCACACGTGGCCGGGATGGGGGAAACAACATCGTTCATGACTGACAGACACTCCTTGGCATGAGGAAAAAACCTTGGTCAACACGAGCATCATGCCCGCCTCTGACGCACGCCTTGCACCATCAGAGCGCGCAAGTGTTGTTTTCATCGTCACAAACCGCCGTTTTCCCTCTGAAAAGCATGCAAAAACTGACCGTTCCACCTTGGAATGGCGCATCAACTCCATTAGCATGCAAGGCACCAGTGAGAAAGCGCGTTTTCCGCTGGTGCAACGTTCACTTCTAGAAGGAAAACCCGATCATGGCAACTGCAAAGAAAGCTCCTGCAAAGAAAGCCGCCGCTCCGGCCAAGAAGGCGGCAGCAGCCCCCGCAAAGAAGGCCGCTGCACCGGCCAAGAAGGCAGCCGCTCCGGCCAAGAAGGCCGCAGCCCCTGCGAAGAAAGCCGCTGCGCCGGCCAAGAAGGCGGCCGCCCCCGCCAAGAAGGCTGCTGCCAAGAAGGCCGCGCCCGCCAAGAAGCGCACCCCCAACGCCGCCTTCATGAAGGCCATGACCCCCAGCGCCGCCCTGGCCGCCATCGTCGGCGCCAACCCGCTGCCGCGCACCGAGGTCACCAAGAAGGTGTGGGAATACATCAAGAAGAACAAGCTGCAGGATGCCGTCAACAAGCGCATCATCAAGGCCGACGCCAAGCTCAAGGAAATCTTCAAGAAGGCCGAAGCCAACATGTTCGAAATGACCAAGATGATCAACGAACACCTCAAGTGATCGTTGCCGCATCCACGGCACCACCCCACGGCGGTGCCTGACGCGAACAGAGAAGCCGGCGCAAGCCGGCTTTTTTCTTGCTTGTTTGCCAGGCAGCGTTCGTCGGCCCAGGAGTACCGCCGACCTACTGCCATGTCGCCCGCGTAAGTTACAGAGTCACACATTTGTGCGAGACTGCGCCTCAAGAGCTTTACCTTTTTTTAGGCATGACAGCACCCCCACCCCCAAGCGACACTCCGCCGATTGACTGGAGGGATGACGCCTTGAAGTTGGAAGCGCCTGTACCAGTCCAACACAACAAGGTCGTTCTGGTCATGGACCTGGTCGAGTCCGTCCGGCTCATGGCCGCCAACGAGGCGTTCGTGGTGTCGGCCTGGCACGGCTTCCTGCAGCACGCGCAAGACAAGGTCTTGCCGGCCTGCAGCGGTCGGCTGGTCAAGAGCCTGGGTGACGGACTGCTTGCCGAATTCGATCGTTCGGCCGATGCCGTGAAAGCGGCCTATGCCATGCACCGGTACTTTGACCGGACCAATGAGCGCCTGCCCCCCGAGGCGCGCCTGCACCTGCGTGCGGGCATCCATGCCACCCACCTCTACATCGACACCCATGACGTGTTCGGCCACGGCGTCAACCTGGCCGCGCGCGTCACCGCATTGGCCGCTCCAGGCGAGACAGTCATCACCGCCAGCGTGCGGGACACCGTCGTGGACGGTATCGACGGAGAAGTAGAAGATATGGGCGAAAGCTACCTCAAGCACTGGCCCGAGCCGGTGCGCACCTGGCGCATCTGGCCTGCCAACGACACCGCCCCGGTGGCGCGAGCGGCCCCGCAAAGCCCCGTGCATGAGGACCTCAGACCCACCATTGCGGTCATTCCCTTTCAGGGTCGTGGCGCGGCGCCGGAGCACCAGGTCGTGGGCGAACTGCTGGCCGACGGCGTCATCGGGCAGATCTCGCGCAGCCACCACCTGCGCGTCATCTCGCGCCTGTCCACCGCCGCCTTTCGCGACCGCGAGATTGATCTGGTCGACATCCAGACCCGGCTGGATGCCGGCTACGTGCTCAGCGGCAGCTACGTGGTCATGGGTGACCGCATCGTGGTCATGGCCGAACTCACCGACGCGCGGCGCAGCGATGTGGTGTGGGCCGACCGCCTGACCGGCGAGGTCATGGACCTGCTCCAGCCCCAGAGCCAGCTCATTCTGGGTCTGGTCGATGCCGCCACCCAGGCCCTGCTGGACAACACGGTGCAGCGCTCACTCATCCTGCCGCTGCCGCAACTGGAGAGCAACACCCTGCTGCTGGGCGGCATTGCGCTGATGCACCGTTCCACGGCGCGTGATCTGGACCGCAGCCGCGAACTGCTGGACGCCGTGACCGACCGGCACCGGCGCGTCGCCTCGCCCTGGGCCTGGTTGTCCAAGTGGCACATCCTGCAGGTGGTGCAGGGCCGGTGTACAGAGCCGAACGCCGAGTTCCGTCGTGCCATCGAAGCCGCCGACCGGGCGCTGGATCTGGAGCCCAACAGCTCCATGGCTCTGGCGATCAAAGGCCACGCCATGTGTCACCTGGCCGAAGACCTCGACGCATCTCGAAAACTGCTGTCCGAGGCCACTCAGATCAACCCGAACGACGCGATGGCCTGGCTGTACGCTGGCTTCTGGTCCTGCATGTGGGGAGAACCCGGACATGCGGTTCAAGAGTCTGAACAGGCATTGCACCTCAGTCCCATGGACCCGCAGAAGTTCTACCTGCAGATGCTTGCGGCCAACAGCTACCTCGCCAATCATCAGTTGCAACAAGCTCTTTCACTCTGCCAGCAGTCGCTTCGCATCAATCGATACCACCTGCCCACGCTCCGAGCGCAATTGCTGGCGTACTACGAGCTTGGACAAGTTGACGAGGCCAGGCAGACCTTTGCCACGATCAAGTCGGTGCAGCCTGGGTTCACGCTCGCGTCCTACAAGGCCAGCTTGCGTCAGAGCAATTTGAAAGAGAGGGTTGTGCACGCGATGACCCGGCTCGAATCTCATTGAATCAAGGAGTCAGTTATGTCCATTCTCAGTGGAGTCAGCGGGGTAAGCGGCGTCAGTGGAGTGAGCGGGGTTAGTGGCGTCAGTGGCGTCAGTGGGGTGAGTGGTGTCAGCGGAGTCAGCGGCGCAGGAGGCGGAGCCGTCGTTGCTTCTGACGCCCTCGTTTTGAGCCGCTTCGCCACCAGCGGCCCATTCGAAGGCCCGGTGGTCGATCCGGCCACCCCTCCCTTCGACCAGCCCGACAACCTGCGCCTGTGGGCCGATGAGCCCCGCGTCACCGCCATCTTCACCGAGCTGGCGCAGGGGCTGTCCTTCCCGGCCGAGCGCCGGACCGAAAAGGCCGGCCTGGCCTACACCGACCTGGACGCCCGCACGCCGCGCCGCCAGGCCCTGCTGATGCTGCGCGCACCCGACCGCGCCATCCTCAACCGCCAGATGGAACTGGTGGCCGCCTATGCCGACCTGCGTGGCGACCGGGGGGCCGAGATTCTGGCGCAGATGGCACCGCCGGTGGATTTCTGGGCCGGCGTGATCGGCTTGCAGGCCCACCGCCACAAGAAGACGCTGCAGGTGATGGACCTGGCCTTCAGCCTGGCCGTGCATGTGGAAATGCGCTTCAAGCACATGTTTGCCGTGGTGCGTCCGGTGGAACTGTCACCACAGATCCAGCCCATGATCGCCACCCCCGGCCATGGCGCCTGGCCCAGCGGCCATGCCACCGAGGCCTTCATCATGGCCCATGTGCTCGCCAGCCTGCTCAAGGCCGCCCGGCCCGGGCGCAAGCACCACAAGGGCAACGAAGCCACCGAGGTGCAACTGCAGCGCCTGGCCGCCCGCATCGCCGTCAACCGCACCGTGGCCGGCGTCCACTACCCGGTGGATTCGGCCGTCGGCCGCACGCTGGGCACCGTGCTGGGCCAGTTTCTGGTGGCCCGCGCCCAGGGTGGCCAGATGCGCGAACACGGCTTTGACGGACTCAAGTTCCACGGCCCTGACGGAGAGCCGCTGGACTTCGAACCCCAGCAGCCGCTGGACAGCGGTGCCGGCAGCGTGCACGGCAAACCGCACCGCATCGACGCCGGCCCGCTGCTGTCGTGGCTGTGGCAGGACGCCATCAAGGAATGGCAATGAGCCGCCGCCAGCCCCCACGCGCGGCGGCTGGCTGGTCGCCGCTGCCCAAGGGCCGCTTCACCGGCATCGACTGGTCGGCCCCGGGCGCATTCACCCACAGCGACCCTTACCTGGCCTGGGCCGAAACCAGCGGCTTTGCGGGCTTTCGCCCCTCGCTGCAGGAGAAGGAGCCGCCGTGGCTGCCGCTCATCATCGAACTGAGCCCCGGCTGCACGCTGGAAGACCTGCTGCGCGCCAGTGACGAAGACTGGATGCAGGTGCCCCGCATCTACCAGCAGCTGCCGTTGTCGACGCACTTCTGTACCGCGCGGGTGCGCAAGGGCTTTTTCCGCCACCTGGGCAAGCCCGGGCCGCTGCGCGACGCGGTGGCCCGCTACGAGCTGGGTTTGCCGGTCGGCCCCTTCTCGCACGCCTTGCCGCCCCAGGCCCGCGCGCGTCTGGGCAACCGTCCCGTCACCCCGCGCAAGGACCGGGTGGCCGGTCCGGTCATGGCCATCATCGACAGCGGTCTGGCCGTGGGCCATGTGGATTTTCTGGATGCCCAGGGACGCTCCCGCGTAGCGGCCTACTGGCGCCAGGACGAAACACAGGGGCCGCACGGGCGTGCCGCCGCCACCCGCAAACCCGTGCCGCTGGACCCATACCGTGCCGGCCCCATGCCGGACGACATCGGCTACGGTCACGAGCTGGACCAGAAAGCCATCAACCAGGCCATCCTGCGCCACACCCGCCAGGGCCGCCTGGACGAGGATGCCCTGTACCAGTGGCTGCAGATGTGGGAGCTCAACCACAACGCCCACCACGGCACACACGTCAGCAGCCTGGCGGCAGGCCCCACGGTCTATGCCCGCACCCTGGGCACTGAGGACACCCCGCCCGACTGGCAGCCGGCCCATGACCCGGCCAGCCGTGCGGCCCTGGTGATTGCCCAGCTGGACTGGGCCAGTATCGCCGACACCTCCGGTGGGGCGGTCAACGTCAGTGTGCTGGACGCCCTGGCCTACGTGCTGACCCGCTGCGCCGACGAGGCCGCGATCACCGTCAACGTCAGCTGGGGCACCCTGGCCGGCCCGCACAACGGCAGCAGCGTGCTCGAAGCGGCCATGGACCAATGGCTGCAGGCCTGCCAGGGCCGGCTGACGCTGGTCATGCCCGCGGGGAATGCCTACCAGGCCCGCACCCACGCCAACCAGACCCTGGACAGAGGCCAGTCGTTGCCGCTGCATTGGCGAGTACAGCCCGACGATCACAGCCAGAGTTTTCTGGAGCTGTGGGTGGGCAAGGAACCCGGCACGGGTTCGGGCCACCCACACGACCTGGCCAACCTGGAGGTGGTGATCCAGCCCCCGGGCGCGGCAGCCCCCCTGCCCCCGATCCGCCTGGGCGAATCGGGTGTCTGGCCCGACGCGCAGTCGCCCCGCTGCGCGGTCATCTTTCCGCACCGCAGCGCGCTGGGCCACCCCGGCACCTGCGCGCTGGTGGCCCTGGCCCCCACCGCCAGCTGGTACGACAAGGACGTGACGCTGGCGCCAGCCGGCCGCTGGCAGGTGACGATCACCAACCGGGGCCCGCACCCCGTGGTGGTGGACGCCTATGTGGAGCGCGACGACGTGGCCCTGGGTGCCCCCACCGGCGCCCGGCAGTCCTACCTGGAGGACGCCGACTACGACCTCAGCGGCAACATCGGCAGTTTCATCGACCACCCCGACAACCCGACCCCCATCCG
>JAJPEW010000249.1 GCA_021166755.1 Hydrogenophaga sp.
CCGATGTGCTGCGCTGCCTCGCGGGGATTGGCAAAACCCTGGCTCTGCAGCAGCAGATCGCCACGGGCGTCGGTCAGCTTGAAGTAGAACAGGCCGTCTTTCTCCCGGTACTGCTTGAACGCCGGTTTGGCGCTCTTGCCCACCTTGGTGTCCTGCGCCGTTTCGGCCAGCTGGTGCAGCGGGCGCAATCCGACCGCATGGCGCAGGCGTGCCGTGAACGGCGTGGCGATGGCGCGGGCCTTGCCCGCGCCGGCTTTCAGAATGGCTTCGATGCGTGCAGGATCGCGCATCAGCTCGTCATACACCACCCGCATGGGGGCAATCTCCCGGTCCAGTCGCTCGAACAGGCGTTCCTTGGCCTCTCCCCAGGCAATACCGGCCGCAAAGGCCTGCGCGAACTCGGCCGTCTCTTCGGCGCTGGCAAAGGCCTGGTACAGCTGGAACAGTGCCGAGCCTTCGGTGTCCTTGGGCTCGCCCGGTGCCCTCGAGTCGGTCACGATGCCCATGATGAGCTTGCGCAACTGTTCGCGTGGCACGAACAGCGGGATCGTGTTGTCGTAGCTTTTGCTCATCTTGCGCCCGTCCAGGCCGGGCAGGGTGGCCACGTGCTCCTCGATCACCACCTCGGGCAGGGTGAAGTGCTCGCCGTACAGATGGTTGAAGCTGGACGCCATGTCCCGCGCCATCTCGATGTGCTGGATCTGGTCACGGCCCACCGGCACCTGGTGGGCATTGAACATCAGGATGTCGGCAGCCATCAGCACCGGGTACATGAACAGGCCGGCCGTCACGCCGTGGTCGGGTTCCTCACCCGCGGCCGTGTTCTTGTCCACCGAGGCCTTGTAGGCGTGGGCCCGGTTGAGCAGCCCCTTGCCGGTCACGCAGGTCAGGAACCAGGTCAGTTCTGGGATCTCCGGAATGTCGGATTGCCGGTAGAAGGTGACCTTGTCCGGATCGAGCCCGCACGCCAGCCAGGTGGCGGCAATCTCCAGGGTCGAGCGCTGCACCCGGGCCGGATCACCGCCGGTCTTGATCAGCGCGTGGTAGTCGGCCAGGAAATAGAAGTTCTCGGTATCGGGCTGACGGCTGGCGCGCACCGTGGGGCGGATGGCGCCCACGTAGTTGCCCAGATGGGGGGTGCCGGACGTGGTGATGCCGGTCAGGACGCGGGTTGTCATGGGAAGGCTCAGAAAAGGATCAGGCGCAGGGGGGTGAGCAGAAGCTCGATGGCTTCACTGGTGAGCATCATCAGGGGCCGCATCCACAGGGTGCTGACCACCCCGGTGATGACCAGGGCCATCACGACGAAGAAGCCCCAGGGCTCGACGCGGGAAAGCATCGAGGCCTGTTTCCAGGGCAGGACGCCCACCAGAATGCGGCCACCGTCCAGCGGCGGCAGAGGGAACAGGTTGAAGGCGAACATCACCAGGTTGACCAGCAGACCCGCCTCGCACATGCGGGTGAAAAAGTCTTCGGTCACCCCGGTGGCCACCAGCACGTACAGCAGCACGGTCCAAGCCACCGCCTGCACCAGATTCGCACCGGGGCCGGCCAGCGCCACCCAGATCATGTCGCGCTTGGGGTTGCGCAGGCGGCTGAAGTTCACCGGCACCGGCTTGGCGTACCCGAACAGAAAGGCCCCCGACGTGGCGACATACAGCAGCAGCGGCATCAGGATGGTGCCGAAGGGGTCGATGTGCTTGATCGGGTTGAGGGTGATGCGACCCATCATCTCGGCTGTCCGGTCGCCATAGTGGCGCGCCGCATAGCCGTGCGCAGCCTCGTGCACGGTGATGGCAAACAGCACCGGGATGGCGTAGACCGCAACGGTCTGGATGATCTGGGCGAAATCCATGGCAGGCAGGCGAAAACCGCTATTGTCCCCGAAGCGGGGCAGCCTCGAGGCGCAATCTCAAAGACCCATCGCCGCCAGCGGGCCCTGGCCTTCGCGCACCACTTCCGGATCCCCCCCGGTGCCCATCGGCGTCAGGTCGATCACGGTGGTGGGCTCCAGCGAGCAGGCGCCCGCGTCGATGACCCCGTCCAGATCGCGTTCGAAGCGCTCGCGGATCTCGTGGGCGTCGTTCATGGGCGTCGTCTCCCCTGGCGGGATCAAGGTGGTGGCCAGCAGCGGCGCTCCGTGCTCGGCCAGCAGCGCCAGCAGCACGCCATGGTCGGGCACCCGCAGGCCGATGGTCTTGCGCGAAGGGTGGCTCACCCGCCGTGGCACTTCCTTGCTGGCCTCCAGGATGAAGGTGTAGGCACCCGGTGTGGCTTGCTTGAGCAGGCGGTACTGGCGGTTGTCGACCCGGGCGTAGCTGGCCAGTTCGCTCAGATCCCGGCACAGCAGGGTCAGGTGATGCCGGTCGTCCACCTGCCGGATCCGTCGCAGCCGGTCGGCAGCGGCCTTGTCATCCAGGTGGCAGACCAAGGCATAGCTGGAATCGGTGGGTACCGCCAGCACCCCCCCTTTGGCCAGCAGCTGCACCGCCTGGCGCAGCAGCCTGGCCTGCGGATTGTCGGGGTGAATCTCGAAGAATTGCGACATGCTCAGGCGCTCCGTGGTGATGCTGCCGCCCGCGCGTTGATCCAGCTCGCGGTAACGCCGCAGGCCACGATCAGGGCCATGCCGGCCAGCTCGGTCGGCCCCGGCACATGGCCGAAGGCGACCCAGCCGCAAAGCATGGCGAAACCGATCTGCGCATACAGGTAGGGCGAGAGGGTGGATGCCGGTGCACGGGCAAAGGCCAGAATCAGCAGGAAGTGGCCCACCGTGCCCATCAGGCCGACCAGGCACAGCAGACCCAGCGTCTGCAGGTCCGGGATGGCCTGCCAGACCAGCGGCACCATGACCGTGGCCAGTAGGGCGCCAACCCAGCCGGTGTAGAAGTGCATGGTCATCGGGTCTTCGGTGCGCGCCATGCGGGCGGTCAGGATCTGGAACCACGCGTAAGTCAGCACCATCGCCAAGGGCAGCAGGCTCGCCCAGCCCAGCACACCGGCGCCAGGGTCGACCACCAGCAGCGCGCCACCAAAACCGCCCAGCACCAGCAGCCAGCGCAGCAGACTGACCTGCTCACGCAGGAACAGGGCCGCCAGCAGGGTCACCGCCAGCGGGGTGATCATCACCACCGCGGTGAACTCGCCCACCGGCATGTACTGGACGCTGACGAAGGACAGACCGCTGACGGTCAGCAACAGAACGCCGCGCAAGGCCTGCCAGCGGGGGTGTTGCGTGTGCAGCAGACGGCGCCCCCGCACCGGCAGCATGACCGCAGTGACCGCCACCGCTTGGAAAAGGTAACGGAACCACACCGCCATCAGCACTGGCACAAAGGCCCCCACCACCTTGACGGCGGTGTCGAGCACGGCAAAGCAGGCCGTCGCGGCGATCAGGAACAGGATGCCGAGGGCCGCAGCGGGGGCTGCCTGAGGGCGGGAGACCGTCATCACTGCACCCGGGACTCGAGTGCTGTCCACACCGGGGTGACGTGTCCGGGCAGGTCGGGCAGTCGGCCCAGATCGCAGTGGCTCTCCTCGGGGCTGTGGAAATCGCTGCCCCGGGACGCCATCAGGTCGAACTCACGACAGAATTCGGCGTACTTGACGACATCGGCCTGACCGTGTGCACCGGTCACCACCTCGACCGCTTGCCCACCCAGGGCCTTGAACTCGGAGAACAGCGCGAACTCTTCATTGGTGCTCAGCTTGTAGCGACCCGGATGGGCAATCACGGCGACACCGCCGGCACCGGTGATCCAGCCCACCGCATCGCGCAGTGTCGCCCACTGGTGGGGCACGTAGCCGGGCTTGCCGTCGGCCAGGTACTTGCGGAAGACCTCGTAGGTGTCCTTGCAGTGTCCGGCCTCGACGATGTAGCGCGCAAAATGGGTTCGCGAGATCAGTTCCGGGTTGTCCACGAATTTCATGGCCCCCTCGAAGGCGCCAGGTATGCCGACGCGTGCCAGTTCGTCGCCCATTTCGCGGGCTCGCCGCTCGCGGCCCGACCGTGTGCGATGAAGTCCCTCCGCCAGCACCGGATCGCGATGATCGAAACCCAGGCCGACAATGTGCACCGTCACGCCGATGAAGGTCACCGAGATTTCGACGCCCGTCAGGCAGGGCAGGCCGACGGCCCTTGCGGCCTGCAGCGCGCGCTCGGAACCACCGATCTCGTCATGGTCGGTCAGCGCCCAGAGACCGACCCCATTGGCCTTGGCGCGCTGCGCCAGCGCCTCGGGCGCCAGCGTGCCGTCCGAGACGAGGGAGTGAGAGTGCAGGTCGGCGTTGAGCAGGTGGTCCACCGGCCCATTGTAGGTTCCTGGGGCTCATCCTGCCTTGTGCTCAGCCATCAGCCCGTGTTGCGAAGACCTGCCGCGATGCCGTTGATGGACAGATGGATGCCGCGGCGCACCTTCTCGTCGCGCTGCGGATCGCTCTCGCCGGCCCGGTAGCGGCGGATCAGTTCGACCTGCAGGTGGTGCAGCGGGTCGATGTAGGGGAAGCGGTGGCGCATCGAACGCTGCAGCGCCGCGTTGTCCACCAGGCGCTGCTTCTCGCCGGTGATCAGGGTCAGTGCCTCCGTGGTGCGGTGCCATTCGGCCTCGATGGCGGCGAACACCTTCTCGCGCAGCTTCTTCTCGGGCACCAGCTCGGCGTAGCGCGTGGCCAGGGCCAGGTCGCTCTTGGCCATGACCATGTCCATGTTCGACAGCAGGGTGCTGAAGAAAGGCCACTGCTTGAACATCTTCTGCAGCAGAGCTTTGCGCGCGGGCAGGCCCTTCGGTCCCTCGGCGTGCAGGAAGTCATGCACCGCCGAGCCGAAACCGTACCAGCCCGGCAGCGTCAGCCGGCACTGGCCCCAGCTGAAGCCCCAGGGGATGGCGCGCAGGTCCTCGATGCGCTGCGTGGCCTTGCGCGAGGCCGGGCGCGAGCCAATGTTGAGTTCGGCGATCTCGCGGATGGGCGTGGCGGCGAAGAAGTAGTCGGCAAAACGCGGCGTGTCGTACACCAGCGCGCGATAAGCGGCCATGCTGGCGGCCGACAGGCTGGCGGCGGCTTCCAGAAAGGCTTTGGGCGCGTTCCGGGTGGGCTGCAGCAGGGTGGCTTCCAGCGTGGCAGCGACCAGGGTTTCCAGGTTGCGGCGGCCGATCTCCGGGTTGGCGTACTTGGAGCCGATCACCTCGCCCTGCTCAGTCAGGCGGATCTGGCCGCGCACCGTGCCAGGGGGCTGGGCCAGGATGGCCTGGTAGCTGGGCCCGCCGCCACGCCCCACCGTGCCGCCACGGCCGTGGAACAGGCGCAGCTGGATGGGCGCGCCCGCCTGGGCGGCGTTCATCTCGTC
>JAJPEW010000252.1 GCA_021166755.1 Hydrogenophaga sp.
CGGTCGGTGATGTAGCGGTGCGACAGCTCGGCCGCGGCCACGATGGCCGGGTCGGTGATGTCCACGCCGTGGTGCGCCTCGTAGCGCACCTGCAGGCCGCGCAGGATGGCGATCGTCTGCTCCACCGTTGGCTCGTCGACCAGCACCTTCTGGAAGCGCCGCTCCAGCGCAGCGTCCTTCTCGATGTACTTGCGGTATTCGTCCAGCGTGGTCGCGCCGATGCAGTGCAGCTCGCCGCGCGCCAGTGCGGGTTTCAGCATGTTGCCCGCGTCCATGGCGCCTTCGGCCTTGCCGGCGCCAACCATGGTGTGGATCTCGTCGATGAAGAGGATGATGCGCCCTTCCTCGTGCGCCACTTCCTTCAGCACGGACTTCAGGCGTTCCTCGAACTCGCCGCGGTACTTGGCACCGGCCAGCAGGCCGGCCATGTCCAGCACCAGCACGCGCTTGTCGCGCAGGGTCTCGGGCACCTCGCCGTTGACGATGCGCTGCGCCAGGCCTTCTACGATGGCAGTCTTGCCCACGCCGGGCTCGCCGATCAGCACCGGGTTGTTCTTGCTGCGGCGCTGCAGCACCTGGATGGCGCGGCGGATCTCGTCGTCGCGGCCGATCACTGGGTCGAGCTTGCCCTGGCGGGCCCGCTCGGTCAGGTCCAGGGTGTACTTCTTCAGCGCCTCGCGCTGGCTCTCACCCTCGGGCGAATCCATCTTCTGGCCGCCGCGCACGGCCTCGATCGCGGCCTCCAGGCTCTTGCGGCTCAGGCCGTTTTCGTTGGCGATGCGGCCAATGTCACCCTTGTGATCCGCCGCCGCCAGCAGGAACAGCTCGCTGGCAATGAAGGCGTCGCCGCGTTTAATGGCCTCCTTCTCGGTGGCCTGCAGCAGCTTGATCAGGTCCGGGCCGGGTTGCACCTGCTCCTGGCCCTGCACTTCGGGCAGGCGGTTGACCGCGTCTTCGGCGGCTTTGCTCAGGCCGGGGACGTTGACGCCCGCGCGCTGCAGCAGCGACTTCGGACCGTCCGTCTGGCGCAGCATGGCCAGCAGCAGGTGGGCGGGTTCGATGTAGGCGTGGTCCTTGCCCAGCGCGAGGCTCTGGGCTTCGCCCAGGGCTTCCTGGAACTTGGTGGTGAGTTTGTCGAGGCGCATGGATGGAGGCTCCCGTGATCTTGAACTGACCAGCATGTAGCGACCGGCGGCCGCATTTCAAGATCTGACACGAAGATGCCGCCTGCGCCTTTGCGTCAGATCAAGCGGTTTTCCAGTAAGCGTAGGTCCAGGCGGTCGTCATGCCCGCCCGGCGGTACAGCGCCAGCGCCGGCGTGTTGGCCGCATCCACCTGCAGGAAGGCACGCCGGATACCCCGGCGCTGTGCCTCCTGCGCCATGGCGCGGATCAGCCGGCCAGCCAGCCCCTGTCCACGGTGGCTGGCCGCCGTGCGCAGACCGTGCATGCTCAGCCAGCCCTGGGCAAAACTGGCGGCCCCGCAAGCCAGTGTCCGGCCATCACGCCGGAGGCTGGCAAACAGCGTGCCCTCAGCGCGGGCCAGCGCTCGAGAGCGGTAGGCACCATCCACCGGATCCAGACCTTCGCCGAGAAACATCGCCATCCAGGCGCTATCCGGCCGATCTTCCAGCGACACATCGTCAGCATGCTCGGCCAGTGCCAGCAGACAGTCCAGGGATCCGATCTGTGAGAGGGTGGTTTGCTCACGCCGGAAGCCGGCCGTCGCCAACCACGGCCTCCAGGCCTCGAACGACGGAGTTTCCGGCAACCGGAAAGCCGGCCGCAATCCTGCCGTCCGGTAGTGGTGCGCGATGTGATCAATCAACGCAGGATCATGTTCACCATGATGCAGCGGCACGGCGCTGTGGGCACGGCCGACCGTGCCGGGATCCAGCGGAAGCAGCCAGCCCGAAAGGGTTTCGATTCGCTCGGGCGCCACCGCTGCCAGCGTGGCCCGCTCGATCGCCTCGATATCGGCGGATGGCAGCGGGGTCACGAAGTGGCCCCGGGCTCAGGCATTGCTGGCGCTGATGCCCCAGCGCGCCAGCGCAGCGTCATCGCTGACGCGCGCATCCACCCATCGCGCACCTTCGGGCGTCTGTTCCTTCTTCCAGAACGGTGCCTGGGTCTTGAGGTAGTCCATCAGGAACTCGCAGGCCTGAAAGCTCTGCCCGCGGTGGGCCGAAGTCACCACCACCAGCACAATCTGGTCCAGGGGCTGCAATGGGCCCACGCGGTGGATGACCCGCGCGCCCAGGATGTCGAAACGCCGCAAAGCCTCGTCGATCATGGCCTCAATGGCCTTCTCTGTCATGCCCGGATAGTGCTCCAGCTCCATGGCCGACACCGGTTGACCGTCGTTGCGGTCACGCACGGTGCCCACGAAGCTGCAGACCGCGCCCACCCCCTTGTGGTCCGCGCGCAGTCGAGCCACCTCGGTAGACAGGTCGAAGTCCCCGGTCTGGATGGATACGCGGGCATTCGGACGACTGCTCATGCTCAACCTCCGGTCACTGGCGGGAAGAAGGCCACCTCGGCGCGGTCAGGCAGGGCCGCCGATTCGTCGCTCATGGTCTGGTTGAGGGACACGCGGACAGCCCGACCCCGGGCCAGCGCCTCGGCGTAGCTCCCTCCGCGGGCAATCAGCTCGTCCCGCAGTTCACCGACGGTGGTGGCGGTCGTCTGCAGTGCCTCGCTGCCGGTGCCCAGGCTCTCACGAATGGAGGCAAAGTAACGCAACTGGATCGATCGGGTCATGTCGTGCAGTCTCGGGTCAGGTCAGGCCAGCAGGTCGGCAAAGGAAAAGTAGGGAACCAGGTCGCCGTGGGCAATGGTGGCGCCGGCCGGGTTGTCCACCAGGCCATCGCCCCAGGCAGCCGACGTCAGGACACCGGAACTCTGGTTCTGGAACAGGTCGAGTCCGCCATTGGCGTTGCGGCGCACGCGCAGGAATTCTCGGCGCTTGTCGGCCTTGGGCAGGTTGAAATGGGCCGGCAGCATCACCGGGCGGAAGGCGGGCTTGTAGTGCCCTTCGGACGCCCCCTGCAGCTTGAGCAGGAAGGGTCTCACCAGCAGGAGAAAGGTCACGAAGCTGGACACCGGGTTGCCGGGCAGCCCGATGAAATGGCAGTCGGTCCGCTGCTCATCGCCGGCACCGGCATCCCGATGAACCCGGCCATAGGCAAAGGGCTTGCCCGGCTTCATGCCAATCTGCCACAGATCCAGGCTGCCCAGTTGCTGCACCGCAGGCTTGATGTGGTCCTCTTCGCCCACCGACACGCCGCCACTGGTCAGGATGAGGTCGTGATGATCGGCGGCGGTCTTCAATGCCGCCAGGGTAGCGTCGCGGCGGTCGGGCACAATGCCCAGGTCACTGACCTCACAACCAAACCGCTGCAACAAGGCCCGCAGGAAGAACCGGTTGGAGTTGTAGATGGCGCCGGGCTTCATCTCAGCAGGGGGCACATCACCCGGCATCACCAGCTCGTCACCGGTGGAAAACAGCGCCACGCGCGGGCGTGCATGCACCGTCAGCCATGCCCGGCCGATGCCGGCGGCCAGACCGATGGAGGCCGGCGTCAGCCGCTGCCCCCTGGCCAGCACGACCTTGCCCCGGGACACATCCTCACCGGCGCGGCGGATCCACTGGCCCAGGGCAGGCAAGACGTCGATGTGAACGGCGTGCAGGTCTCCCCCGACCTCGCGGGTTTCCTCCTGCATGACGATGGCATCGGCACCCGCGGGAACCGGCGCACCCGTGAAGATGCGCGCGCAGGTGCCCGGCTGCAGGGGACCACCGGCATGCCCGGCCGCGATGCGCTGGGAAACCGGCAGGACAACGCCAGGCTCGGTCACGTCGGCCACCCGCAGGGCGTAGCCATCCATGGACGAATTGTCCTGGGGAGGCACATGAAGATCCGAGACCAGATCCTCGGCCAGCACACGCCGATCGGCGTCGAAGGTGGGCACCTGCTCGGTTCGGGCCAGTGGCTCGACATGGCCAAGCAGATCCGCCAGCGCCTGATCCAGTGCCATCAAGGGGGTTCGGGGGTGCTTGGGCGCAGCTGCGTTCATGGGTCTCTCGCGTTGGACGTGGTGTCACCCCGCTGGCCAGGCGTCAGAGATAGGCCTGCGGGTCGTACTCAAACCGCTGTTCATTGTCGGTCAGCCAGGCGGCGACCGCATCGGGATCGTTCAAATCCAGCACTGGCCGGCTGGTGGGCTCGGGCAACTGCTGCGGCGCATCGGTGGCAATGGCGACGACAAATGGATCGTCGGGGTAGCGCACCGGCTTGCCGACCTCGGGGCGCCAGACCTCGATCTTGAGCAGATTGCTTTCCTTGAAGCCTTCCACGAGCACCCAGTCCACACCCGGATGAAGCGCGCGGATGAGCTCATGGGCGCTCAGTCGCTGGGGCTGCTCGAAGGTGCGAATGATGGCCATGCGCTGCGACGACGCGGCCACCACCTCGTAGGCGCCCGCCTCGCGATGGCGCCAGGTGTCCTTGCCCGGGTGGTCGATGTCGAAGCCGTGGTGCGCGTGCTTGACCACCGACACCCGCAGCCCACGCAGGCGCAGCGCAGCGATCAGCTGCTCGACCAGTGTGGTCTTGCCCGAACCGGAGTAACCGGCGAAACCCACCACCTTCATGGCGCCACGGTCCTTCAGACCTGCGGGCAGCGCTCGCGGATGTAGCGCTTGACCGCCTCCACGTCGGCGGCCATGACCTGCACCCGCTTGGGCAGGGACTCGATGCCGTCGAACCGTGCCGGGCGCACGGGGTCGCGCCCCAGGGCCTCGCGGATGGTTTCGGCGAACTTGATCGGCAACGCGGTCTCCAGCACCACGATCTGCTCACCGGGGCGACGAAGCTCGCGCGCCACCTTGACCCCGTCGGCGGTGTGGGTGTCGATCATCACGCCCTGCTGCTCGAACGTGGCCCGGATGGTCGCCAGGCGGTTGGTGTGCGTGCTCTTGCCGCTGGCAAAGCCGTACTTCGTGGCGGCTTGGGCGAACAGCGGATCGGCGCCCAGGTCAAAGCGGCCGTGCAGGCGCAGCTCGTCGTCAAACAGCCTCTTCGTGCGCGCGGCGTCGCGGCCCAGGAGATCAAACACGAAACGCTCGAAGTTGCTCGCCTTGGAGATATCCATCGAAGGGCTGGAGGTCTCGTAGGTGTCGGCACTGCCCCGAACACGGTAGGTACCGGTGCGGAAGAACTCGTCGAGCACGTCGTTCTCGTTGGTCGCGACGATCAGGCGGTCGATGGGCAGGCCCATCTGCCGCGCCACATGGCCGGCGCAGACGTTGCCGAAGTTGCCCGACGGCACGCAGAAGCTGACCTTCTGATCGTTGGACGTGGTGGCGTAGAAATAGCCGGCGAAGTAGTACACCACCTGGGCCAGCAGACGCGCCCAGTTGATCGAGTTGACCGTGCCGATCTTGTACTGACGCTTGAAGTCCAGGTCGTTGGACACCGCCTTCACAATGTCCTGGCAGTCGTCGAACACGCCCTCGACGGCGATGTTGTGAATGTTCTCGTCCATCAGGCTGAACATCTGTGCCTGCTGGAACGGGCTCATGCGGCCGTGTGGGCTGAGCATGAACACGCGCACGCCCTGCTTGCCACGCATGGCGTACTCGGCCGCGCTGCCGGTGTCGCCGCTGGTGGCACCCAGGATGTTCAGCTGCTCGCCTCGGCGCGCCAGTTCGTACTCGAACAGGTTGCCCAGCAGCTGCATGGCCATATCCTTGAAGGCCAGTGTCGGGCCGTTGGACAGCGCTTCGAGCTGCAGGCCTTCTTCCAGCTTCGTCAGCGGCACGATCTCCTTGGTGCCGAACACCTCGGCCGTGTAGGTCTTTGCGCAAAGCGCCTTCAGGTCGTCGGCCGGAATGTCGTCGATGTAGAGCGACAGCACTTCGAACGCCAGCGCGGCATAGCCCTGCTCGGCCAGCACCGAGCGCCAGCGCGTCAGGGTGGCGGCATCGACCTGCGGATAGGCCTCGGGCAGGTAGAGGCCGCCATCGGGTGCCAGGCCTTCAAGCAGGATTTCACAGAAACGCTTGCGGTCCGGGTGGCCGCGGGTCGAGAGGTACAGCATCTCAGTTCAGCTCTTCTTTTCGGATGCGGGTGATCGGCGCCAGCACGCTGGGCAGTGCCTGCATCTGCGCGATCACATCGTTCATCGTGCCCTCACGCGTGTCGTGCGTGAGGATGATCAGGTCGGTGGAGGTCGAACCCTCGCCGCCCACCTCATCGGCTTCGCGCTGCAGCACCGCGTCGATGCTGATGCCGGCGCCGGCCAGCAGGCCGGTCACCTGGGCGAGCACGCCGGCCTGATCGGCCACACGAAGGCGCAGGTAGTAGCTGGTGACGATCTCGCTCATGGGCAGCACGGCCATGTCGCTCATGGCATCGGGCTGGAAAGCCAGATGCGGTACCCGGTTGAGCGGGTCGGCCGTATGCAGGCGGGTGATGTCCACCAAGTCGGCAATCACGGCCGACGCCGTCGGCTCGCTGCCAGCGCCCTTGCCGTAGTACAGCGTGGTGCCCACGGCGTCACCATGAACGACCACCGCATTCATCGCCCCTTCGACATTCGCGATCAGGCGCTTGGCCGGTACCAGACTGGGGTGCACGCGCAACTCAACGCCCTTGGCCGTGCGTTTCGTGATGCCCAGCAGCTTGATGCGGTAGCCCAGCTGCTCGGCGTAGCGGATGTCGGCCGCGCCGAGCTTCGTGATGCCCTCGACATAGGCCTTGTCGAACTGCACCGGGATGCCGAAGGCGATGGCGCTCATCAGCGTGGCCTTGTGCGCCGCGTCCACGCCTTCGATGTCGAAGGTCGGGTCTGCCTCGGCATAGCCCAGGCGCTGCGCCTCTTTCAGCACCACGTCGAAGTCCAGGCCCTTGTCACGCATCTCGGACAGGATGAAGTTGGTCGTGCCGTTGATGATGCCGGCAATCCACTGAATGCGGTTGGCGGTCAGGCCTTCGCGCAGGGCCTTGATGATGGGAATGCCACCGGCCACCGCGGCCTCGAAGGCCACCATCACACCCTTGGCCGACGCGGCGGCAAAGATCTCGGTGCCATGCACCGCCAGCAGCGCCTTGTTGGCCGTGACGACGTGCTTGCCGGCGGCAATCGCTTCAAGCACCAGCGCCTTGGCGATGCCGTAGCCGCCGATGAGTTCGATAACGATATCGATGTCGGGGTTGGCAATGACCTGCCGGGCATCGTTCACCACCTGGACGTCAGGGCCGACAACGGACTGCGCACGCGCCACATCCAGGTCGGCCACCATGGTGATCTCGATCCCGCGGCCGGCGCGGCGCTGAATCTCCTCCTGGTTGCGCTTGAGCACGTTGAACGTGCCGCTGCCCACAGTGCCAATGCCCAGCAGGCCTACTTGGATCGGTTTCATGCTTGTCTCATTCCAGAAATAACACAGGTGCGGGATCGCACCCCCTCATGTTGCCGGCAACCCGGTCGGCAATGGATGCCCAACCGTGCCAGCATGGATGCCACGGCTCAGGTGCCGTGGCGGTGTCGCCACTGCTCCAGGAACCTGGCCAGACGGTTGATCGCCTCGCGCAGGTCGTCCTCGTGCGGCAGGAAGACAATGCGAAAGTGCTGGTTGTCCGGATAGTTGAAGCCCGATCCCTGGACCAGCATCACACGGGTGGCACGCAGCACCTCCATGAAGAACTGACGGTCGTCCTCGATGGGATACATCCTGGGATCGAGCTTGGGGAACATGTACAGGGCCGCCTGCGGCTTGACACAACTCACCCCTGGGATCTGGGTGATGAGTTCATAAGCCAGATCGCGCTGACGGCGCAGCCGCCCGCCCTCCTTGACCAGGTCCTTGATGCTCTGATAGCCCCCCAGCGCGGTCTGGATCGCCCACTGGCCCGGCACGTTGGAGCCGAGCTTGAGGTTGGCCAGCATGTTCAGGCCTTCAATGAAGTCCTTGGCAATCTCTTTCGGGCCGGACAGCACCATCCAGCCAGCGCGGTAGCC
>JAJPEW010000273.1 GCA_021166755.1 Hydrogenophaga sp.
GCAAAGCGCACACCCTCGCTATTGCCGATCCAGTTCTCCTGCATCAGGCGGACCTTGTCGGGCCAGCCGTTGAGTGTGGCCTTGTCGTTGCCGATCTGCACATGGTTGAGCAGTTCATCGGCGTAAGCCGTGATGTTCAGGTAGTAGCCCGGGATCTCACGCTTTTCCACCAGCGCGCCGGTGCGCCAGCCACGGCCGTCGATCACCTGCTCGTTGGCCAGCACTGTCTGGTCCACCGGGTCCCAGTTGACGATCTGGGTCTTGCGGTAGGCGATGCCCTTGTCCAGCATCTTCAGAAACAGCCACTGGTTCCACTTGTAATAGTCCGGCGAGCAGGTGGCGACCTCGCGCGACCAGTCGATGGCCAGCCCCATCGCCTGCATCTGCTGCTTCATGTAGGCAATGTTGTCGTAGGTCCATTTCGCCGGCGGCACGCCGTTCTTGAGCGCCGCGTTCTCGGCCGGCAGACCGAAGGCATCCCAGCCCATGGGCATCAGCACGTTGTGGCCATTCATGCGCAGGTACCGGGTCAACATGTCGTTGATGGTGTAGTTGCGCACATGGCCCATGTGCAGCTTGCCCGAGGGGTAGGGCAGCATGGAGCAGGCGTAGAACTTCTTCTTGCCCGCGTCTTCGGTCACGCGGTAGGCATCGGTGGCGTTCCAGTGGGCGTGCGCGGCGCGCTCGACATCCTGGTGGGCGTATTTGTCTTGCATGGTGCAACAGGCCAGCGGCCTCGCGAAAGGGAGAGGACGGGTAGGGGCAGAAAAGCTGCGAGCCACCGTCCCGCAAGAGACGGTGGCTCGAAAGCCGATTCTCTGTGATTTTAGGGCCTGTGGCGCTTAGGCACGGTCAGGGCTGCACTGATTCAGGACTCAGCCCAACCAACCATCAGAAATACTTGATGTCGTTGACGACGCGACTGCCCTGCAGGACGTACTTGGCGGAATAGGTCAACCCATTGGGCTGCAGGTAGACCTGAACATTCTCGGATGCTGCGTTGGAGTAGTTAGACCAATCCAGCACCAGGTAGTCTGTGCTGTTGGAAGTCACACGGTACCGAGCCTGGGGCTGTTGACCAACGATGGCAATCACCTGTTCCTGGTTCATGCCGGGCCCAATGCGGTCATAAGCAGCACGCAGGTTGGATACACCCTGTGCCTCCCCGCCCGACCCATCGTCGTTGGCGTCATCGCTGCCGCAGCCGGCCAATGTCAAGCCAACCAGACCGGCCAAAACCACACGGGCCACGGTCCGGCGTCCCACCGGATGAAATCCCTGCTTCATTCACATGCTCCTTGTTTGCTGGTGATGCTCACCCCAATGACATCGGGCTGCACCACCGTGGGCCCGCTCATATCAAACTTTTATAGCACAGCCCCTCGCCCGCCGCCATGGATCGGCGCACAAGTGTTGCGGCGTAGCTGCGCTGTCCCGACACGAGGTCGGGACAGAAACCTCAACGGCCCCCCTCTGGCGCTGCAGAACGGGCCGGGGGATCGGTCACAAACCCCATCCTGGCCAGTCCGGCTTGCTGCGCGATGGCCATGAGCTGCATCACCCGGCCATGGGGCACCCGCTGATCGGCCCGCAGCCGCACTTCGGTACGGCGGTCGACCTGCGCCGCCTGGGTCATGCGCTGGCTCAGCTGTTCATCACTGAGCGGCTGGTCATCCCAGTAGGCTTGCCCTTGGGCATCAAGGGCCACGGTGACGTAGGCCTCATCCTCAACCGTATCCGACCGCACAGGGGTGGCAACCTCTGGCAGCTCCATCTCCAGACGGCTGGCCATGAGCGGTGCGGAAATGATGAAGATGACCAGAAGAACGAGCATCACGTCGACCAGCGGCGTGACGTTGATGTCGCTGATGGGCTGATGGCCCGCCGGTTTGTCCAGACGTCCGAAGGCCATGGGACGGCTCAGAGGTCGCCTTGCTGGTGCACCAGCAACTCGCGCAGGTCGCGTGCAAAGCCTTCGAGCTCAGCCTCGATCCGGCCGATCTGACGCCCCAGCACGTTGTAGGCCAGCACCGCGGGAATGGCCACAGCCAGGCCGGCTGCGGTCATCACCAGGGCCTCGCCCACGGGGCCGGACACCTGCTCGATGCGAAAACGCCCGTCAGCCCCGATTTCCGTGAGGGCGTGGTAGATGCCCCAGACCGTCCCCAGCAGCCCCACAAAGGGCGCAGTGGAGCCGACGGTGGCCAGCAACACCTGACCGAACTGCAACCGGTGAAGGATGCGGTGCAGCGCATCCCGCAGCACCCGGGTCAGCTGCTGGGACCGGTCACCCGCAGCCGCCAGGGTGCCCGCCCCCACCTGGGCCAGCGACTGTGCCGCGGCCAGCAGCGGTGACACCAGACGGATCGGGTCACTACCGGAGAGCGACCGCCGAGCGCTTTCGAGATCGGGGGCCTCCCAGAAGACCCGCACCGCACGCTCCAAGCCACGGGTCGCGCGTCGCAGCAACCACCCCTTCCAGAGAATCACAACCCAGCTGGCCACCGACATGCCCAGCAACAGCAAGGCGACACCCCGGCTGACCAGGTCACCCTCCTGCCAGATGGTTTGCCAGACGCCATTCATGCCCAGACTCTCCCGTCGGCAGGGCGCAGGTCAGCGCAAGCCCAGCACATCGAACATGTCAAAGAGACCCGACGACCGTCCGGCCAGGAAGCGCACGGCCCGCAGGCTACCCTGGGCGTAGGTGGCCCGGCTGGACGATTTGTGGGAGATCTCGATCCGCTCCCCCGTACCGGCAAACAACACCGTGTGGTCACCCACGATGTCACCGCCCCGGATGGTGGCAAAACCGATGGAGGAGGGATCGCGCTCGCCCGTCACACCCTCGCGCGCATACACCGCGCAGTCCTTGAGGTCCCGACCGAGCGCCTCCGCAATGACCTCGCCCATCTTGAGGGCAGTGCCGCTGGGGGCGTCCACCTTGTGACGGTGATGGGCCTCGATGATTTCGATGTCGTACCCGGTGGACAGGGCCTTGGCCGCCATCTGCAACAGCTTGAGGGTGACATTGACCCCCACGCTCATGTTGGGCGCCATCATGACGGGCACCTGCTTCGCCGCTTCGGCGATCTCGGCCTTCTGCTCCTGCGAAAATCCCGTGGTGCCGATCACCAGCCCGACGCCATGCGCCGCGCAGGCACGCAGGTGGGCCATGGTGCCCTCCGGACGGGTGAAGTCGATCAGAACGTCGCTGGCGGCGAGGCCTTGGGCCAGGTCATCGGTGATGGCAATCCCGGTGAGCTTGCCGGCAAACGCGCCGGCATCCTGCCCGACGGCGGGGCTGCCTGGTACGTCGAGCGCGCCCGACAGCACACAATCGTCGCTGGCCAGGACCGCTTCGATGAGCATGCGGCCCATGCGGCCACTGGCACCGGCAATACCGACGCGGTGGGGCTTCTGGGACGGGGCATTCATCGACTGACTCCGGGGGATTCCAGGGGGGGGTAGCTGGTGGAAGGAGCTGCCGGCGCGAGGACCGGGGATGCCGGCGAGGCGGCGTTGCGCTCGGCGAAGTTCTTCAGCTGCTCGGGTGTGGCCTCCAGGGCTGGCGCCTTGCCCGGGCGGCGCCTGACGTCCAGCGAAGCGACGAACTCGGTCTCGGACGGGAGCGGGTCGGCATCGACCTTCTCCAGCACGTCATCCTTGAAGAACACCGTCAGCCGGCGCCGCTGGGGCTCCTGGCCCTGACGGGAAAACGTGAAGACATAGTCCCATCGGTTGGCGTGGAAGACACTGGCCACCAGCGGGGTCCCCAGGATGTCCCGGACCTGGGCCCGCGCCATGCCCGGCTTGAGCACCTCGGCCTGTTCGCGGGTGACCACGTTGCCCTGCACGATGTCGATCTTGTAGGGTGTGATGATGGCCGCGGACACATCGGGCAGGCGCTCCCGCACGGAAGAGCAGGCGCCCAGTGCGACGGTGACCAGGATCAGGGCGAGGCGGCCCGCAAGGCGTCCCGGTGTGTGCCCGCCGGTACGGTGGATCGGAAGATTCGGCATGCGTCGGACCAGTTGGGCACACGCTGAAGGCCCCACCGGCAGGTGGTCGATGGCACAGGCAGCGTGCGCTGGCGATATGATCCGGCCATTGTAGCCTTGGGGTGCCCAAAGCCGCTCGGCTCAGGACACGCTCCGTCACCGCCCACTTCCGATCCTGCCATGTCCAACATCGAAGAACTCAAGAGCACCGGCCTGAAGGCCACGCTGCCGCGGCTGAAGATCCTGGAAGTCTTCCAGAACGCGAAGCAGCGGCACATGACGGCAGAGGACGTGTACCGCACCCTGCTCGATGAACGCTCGGACATCGGTCTGGCCACGGTGTACCGCGTGCTGATGCAATTCGAACAGGCGGGGCTGCTGACGCGCAGCAACTTCGAATCCGGCAAGGCGGTCTATGAGCTCAATCAGGGTCAGCACCATGACCACCTGGTGTGCCTCGACTGCGGTCGGGTGGAGGAGTTTTTCGATCCGGAGATCGAGAAACGCCAGCAGCAGGTGGCCAAGTCCAGGGGGTTCGTGCTTCAGGAGCACGCGTT
The DNA here is from genome assembly GCA_021166755.1 of Hydrogenophaga sp. Lineage (GTDB taxonomy): Bacteria > Pseudomonadota > Gammaproteobacteria > Burkholderiales > Burkholderiaceae_C > Hydrogenophaga > Hydrogenophaga bisanensis. Next base: position 4,559 of record JAJPEW010000273.1, read on the forward strand.
GTCGCTCTACGCCAGCTGCAGCAAGACCAATTGCCCGCATCGCGGCACCAGCGGGCCGCGCTGAGCATCCGGAACCTGAGGCCGATCGACCGGCCGCTGCGTCACTCGCCGCGGGACATGGCGGCGCGGTGGCGCGCCACGAACTCCTGGTAGGTGTCGATGCCGCGCATCTGCAGGATGGTGTTGCGCACCGCCGCCTCCACCAGCACGGCGATGTTGCGACCGGCCACCACCTGGATCACCGCCTTGCGGACAGGGACCCCCAGCACATCCTGGTAAAGGGGCTCATGGGGCATGCGCTCGTAGTCGCGCTCCATGGTTTCCTTGCGCACCAGATGCACGATCAGTTGCAGGCGCATCTTCCGGCGCACGGCGGTCTCACCGAAGATGGCCTTGATGTCCAGCAGACCGATGCCCCGCACCTCCAGCAGGTTCTGCAACAACTCGGGGCAGCGGCCCTCGATGCTGGTCTGGTTGATGCGGTAGAGGTCGACCGCGTCATCGGCCACCAGGCCATGGCCGCGGGAGATCAGCTCCAGCCCCAGTTCGCTCTTGCCCAGCCCGGACTCACCGGTGATCAGCACCCCCATGCCCAGGATGTCCATGAAGACTCCGTGCATGGTGGCGCGGTCGGCAAAGTGGCGCGAAAGGTAGGCCCGCAGCACATCGATCACGAAGGCCGCCGGCTCGGGCGAGGCAAACATCGGGATCTGTGCGCGCTCGCACATGGCCCGTACCGCCTCGGGCACGGGTTGGCCGTCGGCCACCACCAGCACGGGCGGCTCCAGCGTCACGATGCGCGCGACCCGGCGGCGGTTGTCGTCCTCGCTGTCGCTGCTGAGGTAGCGCACCTCGCGCTCGCCCAGCACCTGTACGCGGTAGGGGTGGATGTAGTTCAGGTAACCCACCAGATCGGCGCCGGATCGCGCCTGGCGGATCGCCACTTCGTCAAAGCGCCGCTCCGATGCCCCCAGACCGGCCACCCATTGCCACTTCAGGGCATCGCGGTGATCTTCGAAGAGAACGTCGGCGCTGACGACGGTGGGCTTCATGCCGCGGCGTGAGCCGACTGCCAGCCGGCAATCAGTCCGTGCAGCACGGAAGCATCGGTGGAGGTCTTGAGCTGTTCACGCAGCGCGCTGTCGCTGAGCAGTTCGGCAATTTCCGACAGGATCTCGAGATGCTTCTGCGTGGCCGCCTCAGGCACCAGCAGGAAGATCATCAGTTGCACCGGCAATTCATCGGGCGCGTCAAATCCGATGGGGCTGGCGAGCTGGAACACGGCGGCCAGCGGCTGCTTGAGCCCCTTGATGCGGCCGTGCGGAATGGCCACCCCGTGGCCAAGACCGGTGGAGCCCAGGCGCTCGCGGGCAAACAGGCTGTCGGTGATCAGGGCCCGGTTCAGACCGTGCAGGGTTTCGAACAGCAGACCTGCTTCTTCGAACGCGCGTTTCTTGCTCGTGGCGTCAACGCAAACCTGCACCTGTGCGGGTGGCAATATGGCGGAAAGTCGGTTCATGTGGGCCTCTCGGACCGCAAATTATGCCCAGTTGACTGTTCTTGACTAGACGTCGGGCACAAAAAAGCCGCTTGACTTTTCAAGCGGCTTGTTGCATCGCAACATGTTGTCACAGGCGGTCAGCGATCGCCTGTGACATCGGTCACATCATGCGCTTGGCCGAGTCGTGATGGTGGTCCTGCGCCTTGTCCTTGTAGCGCAGCACCTGACGGTCCAGCTTGTCGGCCAGTTCATCCACGGCGGCATACAGATCGGCGTGCGCACTCTCTGCGAACAGGTCCTTGCCCTTGACGTGGATGTTGCATTCGGCACGCTGGCGTTGGTCTTTCTCCTTGAGGTTGTCCACGGTCAGCAGGACCTTGATATCGACGACCTGGTCAAAGTGACGGGAAATGCGCTCGAGCTTGGAAGTGACGTAGCCGCGCAGCGCGGGGGTGACTTCGAGATGGTGACCGCTGATCGTCAGGTTCATAAAAGAGCCTCCTTATGCTCCGGGTTGACACACACCGCCGGGTCGGATTGAGGGCCCACCCGACGGTCACGGGTAGCCGTGAATCCACTATGCCCGCGAACGCGGGAAGGCGCAAGCTTGCAGCGCAACAAAGCGAAAGAAGGTGTACCTGGGTATTCGTCTGAGAACCCGGAACCGGTGCTCAGGGACGATGAGGCGACGCCTGCACGGCGCCGTGCATCACCAGCCGGCGCGCCATGACAATGGTCAGCAGGCTCGCCGCAGCGCCAATGAGGCCAGCCACCCAGTAGTGGGTCACCTGCCCGAGCGCGTTGCGGCCGATGATCCAGCCCGCCAGCAGCGAGGCCAAGCCCATGCCGGCCGACTGCACGGCCGCGTTGAGCGCCATGAAGGTGCCGCGGTGCGCCGGATCGGCCGCCGCGGTCAGGATGGCCATGCCCGGGATCATCCGGCCACTCATGCACACGAACAGCAGGGTCGACACCAGCAAGGCCGCCCACAGCGGGGAGGCGGGCAGCAAGGTGGTCGCCAGCAATGGAACGACCACGGCCGCCGCCATCCATGAGAACACGCGGACCTTGCCCAGCCGGTCGGTCAGACGACCAAACAGACGCGCCGTCAGCAGCGTGGCACAGCCGCCGCACAGGTAGAGGTAGGGAATCTGCTCGGTGCTGAGGCCGACGTTGGCCTGCATGTAGATGGTGATGAAGGGGATCACCATGAAACCGGCGAACATCAGCGTGGCCGAAAACGCAAAGGCGCGCTGATGGTTGCGTTGGGCCAGTACCCGCCCGATGCCCCGCCAGACCGAGGGCCGGTGGCCGGCCCTGAGGTGATGCGACAGCGCGGGCATGGTCAGTGCCGCCGCCAGGGCCAGCAGTCCACTGAGCAGGGCAATGCCGATGAACGGCGCCTGCCAGCTCAGATGGGCCGCCAGGAACAGCCCGATCGGAACGCCCGCGACCGTCGAGAAAGAGAACGAGGACATGACGATGCCCATGGCGCGCCCGCGCCGCTCGAAGGGCACCACATCGGCCACGATGGTCTGCGACAGCGCCGAGAGCACGCCACCGAACAGACCGGCGGCGATGCGGGCCGCCATCAGGAAACCGTAGCCGGGCGCCAGACCGCAGGCCAGCGTGGCCAGCGCGAACAGGGTGTAGAGCACGAGCAGCAGGTGCTTGCGGTCAAAGCGGTCCACGTAGGTGGCGGCGGCCAGGCCCGACACCCCTGCCGACAGGGTGTACGCCGACACCAGGAGGCCGAACTGGGCGTCGCTGATGCCGAACAGCCGGGTGAACTGCGGCCCCAGCGGCATCATGATCATGAAGTCGAGGATGTGGGTGAACTGGATGCCGGCAATGGTCAGCAGCAGGGCCAGCTCGCGCCGCGGCGGAAGTGTGTGGTGTGTCATGCGAATGCGTGGCGCCAGGGCGCCAGACGGCCACGGCAATGCCATAATTCGACCACATTCTGCAATCCGGAGTTCCGATATGGAAAGCACGCCCCCCAGTTGCGTGCTTTCAGTCGCTCCCGGCCCCTGCTGAACAGCGCACCATCGGTGACTGGACATGGGTGACCGGCCGACTGAAAGCACCGCCTCACACCGCCCGAGGCCAAGGCCTCACCCCTGGTCGTCCCCCCTTCCCTGTCGGGAGCGCTGTCATGCTCAACGTCTTCACCCTGGCCAATGGCCGCCTGTTTCAGGAAGAGATCGAGTCGCTCGAGGAGCTGACCCGGTTCAAACCCATCTGGGTGGATCTGGAAGCACCCACCACCGAGGAGCGGCGCTGGGTCAAGCAGCACTTCGGCCTGTCCATTCCGGAAGACGCGATGGACGAGGACATCGAGGAATCGGCCCGGTTCTTCGAGGAAGACAACGGCGAACTGCACATCCGCTCGGACTTCCTGATCGATGACGAGGATGACCCGAGGGCGATCCGCGTGGCCTTCATCCTCAATGAGCACAACGACGCCCTCAAGAGCCGAGGGGTGCTGTTCTCGATCCACGACGAGGATGTGCCCGTGTTCCGCCTGCTGCGCATGCGCGCGCGCCGCATGCCGGGGCTGATCGACGACGCCAAGGATGTGCTGCTGATGCTCTTCGACGCCGACGCGGAATACTGCGCCGACACGCTGGAGGACATCTACGATGATCTGGAAAACGTCAGCCGTCAGGTCCTCGCTGGCGACGTGACGGACAACAAGGCCAGCGAGGTGCTGGCCGCCATCGCCCGCCACGAGGACATGAGCGGGCGCATCCGGCGCAACGTGATGGACACGCGACGCGCGGTCAGCTTCATGATGCGCAGCCGGATGCTCAGCGCCGAACAGTTCGAGGACGCCCGCCAGATCCTGCGCGACCTGGA
>JAJPEW010000091.1 GCA_021166755.1 Hydrogenophaga sp.
TGGGCCATCTCCAGGGTGGACAACTGCAGCAGGCGGATCGATTGCTGGAGCTGGGGCGTGAGCGCCAGATGCTGCGAGACCCGCAGCGACAGTCCGGGTCTCATCACATCCGGAAGTGCTCGCCGAGATACACCCGACGCACATCCGCGTTGTCGATGATCTCGGCCGTCGTGCCGCTGGCCAGGACCTGGCCGTCGCTGATGATGTAGGCGTGATCGCAGATGCCCAGGGTCTCACGCACGTTGTGGTCGGTGATGAGCACACCGATGCCACGCCCCTTCAGAAAACTGATGATCTGCTGGATCTCGATCACGGCGATCGGATCGATGCCGGCAAACGGCTCATCCAGCAGGATGAAACGGGGACTGGTGGCCAGGGCGCGGGCAATCTCGACCCGACGGCGCTCCCCTCCCGACAGGGACGGTGCAGGGGAATCGCGCAAATGGTCAACGCGCAGATCCTTGAGCAGCTGGTCCAGCCTGCGTTCGATCTCGGGCACGGTCAACGCCCGGCCTTCGGCGTCCTTCTGCAATTCGAGCACTGCCCGGACGTTCTCCTGGACGGTGAGCTTGCGGAAGATGGACGCCTCCTGGGGGAGGTAACCCAACCCCAGGCGCGCGCGCCGGTGGATGGGCAACTGCTCGATACGGCGGTCATCCAGAAGGATCTCGCCACCGTCGGCGCGCAGCAGTCCGACGATCATGTAGAACGATGTGGTTTTGCCCGCTCCATTGGGCCCGAGCAGTCCGACGACTTCCCCCTTGTCCACGGTCAAGGAAACATCCTTGACCACCACGCGGCTGCCATAGGACTTGCGCAGGTTCCGGACCTCCAGACGACTCTGGTAGGCCATCGGGGACGGCGGTGTCGACATGCCCCCCGTCACTTGCTTTTCTCTTGCAGGGACGTGCTCGGACGCAAGTTGGCCGGATCGGCCGCCGCCGGCGCCTGGGGAGGCAAGGGGTTACCCTGTGCGTCCTTCTGGATCGGGGTCAGCATGGCGCGCACACGGCCCGAGGGATTGGCGGCCGTCTTGCTGCCCGGACCACCCTTGACCGTGTAGATCTCGGTCTGGCTGTTGTAGGTGATCTGGCTGCCGACACTCTCGTCGTTGAGGAACGTCCCGCGGTAGCGGCGCATGACCGCCTGGCCGGTGAACACCACGGTTTCGGTCTGGCTCTCGTACTCGATCTTCTCGCCCTCGCCCTCGATCCACTCATCCAGACCTTCGCGCTTCTGACGGAAGAAGGCCAGTTTGCCAGGCGAACCGGTGAGCACCCCGAACTGGTTGCCGGCCGGATCCTGACGGACATCGGCACGGGCACCCCTCATGATGATGGTGCCCTTGGTGATGACCACATTGCCTGTGAAGACGCTGGTCTGCTTGACGTCGTCGTAGCGTAGGGCATCAGCCTCGATGTTCATTGGCTTGTCGCGGTCAGCCAGCTCGGCCAGCGACACCGAGGGGACCAGCAATGCCGCAGCCATGACCAGCAGGGCCTGACGCGTCGCCTTGAGAGAAGGAATGAAGTGGGTCATGACTTGAGGGGGCACGATTCTTGCGATTCGTTTCATTGTAGCGGTGCCCATGCCCCCTGCACCGCCGGAGCGCACGGGCACACCCCCAAGCCGGGGGGATGTGGCACCCCCGGTACAGATCGGCAAGCTCAGCCCTTGCGGATCTCGGCGATCAGGGCGTTGGCCACCTGAACCGTACGGGGACCCTGTCCGGCCACGGTGAAGCGCCCGCCCACACCCAGGGCGGGTGTCCCTTCAATCTGGTAGGCATCCTGCAGCTGCACGGCACGGCGAGCCTTGCCGGTGACCGAGAAGGAGTTGAACAGGTCGCTGAACTTCTTCTTGTCCACGCCTTGTTTGACGATCCAGTCGGTGATGGCCGACTCGGTCATCAGGCGCTGTTTGTCGACATGAATGGCGCGAAACACCTTTTGGTGCAGGCCATCGAGCTGGTCCATGGCCTCCAGCGTGTAGTAGAGGCGCTGCATGGGCACAAACGCTTCGCTGAAGGCCACCGGCACGCGCCGCGCCACCACACCGGCGGGTGCCTTTTTCTTCCAGTCCTCGAACACCGGTTCGAAGTTGAAGCAGTGGATGCAGCTGTAGGCAAAGAACTCGAGCACCTCCACCTGACCGGCCGGCGCATCGGCGGGCACGGGGCGACCGAGCTTGATGTAGTCGGAGCCCTCCTTGAAGCCGCCGATGCTGGCCTGCGCCCAGCCCGGCACCAGGGCTGCGGAAGCACCGAGCGCCAGCGCGCCGGTGGACAGGACATGACGGTGAAACTCTCGACGTTGCATTTTCAGGGACTCCTTGATGACCAGATGTTGGCTGGTTGGGGCGACGTGGCGCGCAAAAAGTTCCGCAGCCGGATCTCAGCGTTGCACCCTGACCAGTGCGGCCTCGACCCCGTTGACCTCCAGCTGCTCGCGGGTCGCGTCGGCGGCGCTGCGCTGGTTGAACGGGCCAACACGGACCCGGAACACCGGACGGCCATTCTGCTCGCGTTCGGTGACATCGGCCGCGATGCCCAGCATCGCCACCCGTGCGCGCTGGCTCTCGGCTTCCTGCTGGTTGCGGAAGGCCCCGACCTGCACAAAATAGATGAAGGGCTCCGCGGGCACGGCGGCAGACGGCGCGTCCTCCTTGCGCTGACCCTCCCGGGACTGCAGCAACTCGGCGATCGGGTCACGCGACTCGGCCTTCGGCGCTGCCGGGGCCGTGTCGGCCTCCTTGGCGGCGGGTTTGCTGTCCTCGTCGGTCTTGGGGGCCGCGGGCACCGGCGGAGGGGCCGCCGGCTTGACGCCGAGCTGGGCATTCGGATTCCAGCCCTTGTTCTTCTCGGCCTCGGCCGCATCCTGCTCGGGCTTGCGCGACAAGCCCCGATCCACAAAAGGCACCGGCACCTTGGTCACATAGACCGCCACGGCCAGCGCGATGCCCAGGCCGGCCAGCAAGCCAAGGACGAAGCCGATCAGGGTCCCCCCCTGAACCCGGCGTGACCGGGCAATGCGAATGTTCATGTCTGATCCGGTTACATCTTCTGCGGCGCGCTGACACCCAGCACGGCCAGACCATTGTGCAGCACCTGGGCCGTGGCGGCGACCAGCGCCAGACGCGCCTGCTTGACGGCCTCGTCGTCGACGAGGATGCGCTCGGCGTCGTAGTAGCTGTGGTACGCCGCCGCCAGCTCGCGCAGGTAGAAGGTCACGTCGTGCGGGGCGAAATCGGTGGCGGCCGCGCTGAGCATGCCCGGGAACTTGGCCAGCTGCAGCATCAGCGCCTGGGCCGCCGGTGTATCCAGGGCCGACAGGTCCACCTGCCCCAGGGTGTTGACGTCGCCCCCCCAGCTGGCCAGCACCGAGCAGATGCGCGCATGGGCGTACTGCACGTAGTACACCGGGTTGTCGTTGTTCTTCTGGACCGCCAGATCGACGTCGAAGGTGTACTCGGTGTCGGGCTTGCGCGAGAGCAGGAAGAAACGCACCGCATCCTTGCTGGTCCATTCGATCAGGTCGCGCAGCGTGACGTAGCTGCCGGCGCGCTTGCTGATCTTGACCTCTTCGCCGTTGCGAACCACACGCACCATGGTGTGCAGCACGTAGTCGGGGTAGCCCTGCGGAATGCCCACGCCGGCCGCCTGCAGGCCGGCACGCACCCGCGCGATGGTGCCGTGGTGGTCGGTGCCCTGGATGTTGATCACCTTGTCGAAGCCGCGCTCCCACTTGGTGATGTGGTAAGCCACGTCGGGCACGAAATAGGTGTAGGACCCGTCGCCCTTGCGCATGACGCGGTCCTTGTCGTCGCCGTAGTCGGTGGTCTTGAGCCACAGGGCGCCGTCCTGCTCGTAGGTCTTGCCGGCCTCGCGCAGCTTCTGCACCGTGGCGTCGACCTTGCCGCTGGTGTAGAGGCTTGACTCCAGGTAGTAGTTGTCGAACTTGACGGAAAAGGCCTTGAGGTCGAGGTCCTGCTCGTGACGCAGGTAGGCCACGGCAAAGAGGCGGATGTCGTCCAGCGCATCCGGATCACCGCTGGCGCTGAATTCGCGGTCGTCGGAATGCACCGTCTTCCTGGCCAGGTAGTCGTTGGCGATGTCCTGGATGTAGTCGCCGTTGTAGGCGGCCTCCGGCCACTGCTCGTCGCCGGGCTTGAAGCCCTGGATGCGCAGCTGCGTGCTGGTGGCCAGCGTGCCGATCTGCACGCCGGCGTCGTTGTAATAGAACTCGCGGTAGACGTTCCAGCCCTGGGTTTCGTAGAGGTTGCAGATCGCATCGCCCAGGGCAGCCTGGCGGCCGTGCCCCACGTGCAGCGGACCCGTGGGGTTGGCGGACACGAATTCGACCATCAGGCGGCGGCCGTTGGACGGCTGGCAGCCGAAACGGGCGCCCTCGGCCAGGACCTCGCGCACGATCTGCTGCTTGGCCTCGGGCTTGAGGCGGATGTTGATGAAACCGGGGCCGGCAATCTCGATGTCGGCCACCCATTGCTGGTAGACCGGCAGCGCCAGCAGCGCCGCCTTGAGCTGATCGGCCACCTGGCGGGGATTGGCCTTGAGCGGTTTGGCCAGCTGCATGGCGGCGGTGACGGCGAAGTCGCCGTGGGCGGCCACCTTGGGCGATTCGAAGGCGGCCTTGTCACCGGCGCCGGGGGCCAGTTGTTCGAGCGAGGCGGCCAGGCCCGCCAGCAATTCCTGTTTGATCTTGAGCATGGGGCAGGATTTTAGGTTCTCGGCGCCTCAGGCCGTCCGCAAGTGTTCCCGAGCGGCCGCCTTGACAGCGGCCGTCAGTCGCTGGGCCGACACCGGCTCACGTGCCCAGTGCTGCCAGTACAGTGCCACATCCACCGTGGCATCGGGCAGGACCTCGACCAGGCCCGGTCTGCCCGCCAGGCTTTGCTCGGGCACCATGCCCCAGCCCAGACCCAGTTCGATGGCACGCTCGAAGGCATCCACGGCCGGTGCGAAATGGCGGGGGTAGTTCGGCTGTCGCAGGCCGAAGTGCTGCAGCAGGAACGCGTCCTGCAGCGCATCCTTGCGATTGAAGATGATGGCGGGATGGGCCAGCAGCTTGTGTGGCGAAACCGCGCCGCGTGACGTTCGGCAGCGCTGCACCACCGCCGGGGCGGCCACACAGCGGTAGCGCATGATGCCCAGCGGCTCGGCCACACAGCCGCGCATGGGCTGCGCCAGCGTGGTCACGCAGCCAATCACGTCCCCGCTCTTGAGCGCGTCGTGGGTGTGGTCCTGGTCGTCAATCATGATTTCCAGCAACAGGCGGTGGCGCTGCAACAGGGCCGCCACACCCGGCAGAAACCAGCTGGCCACGGAATCGGCGTTGATGGCCACGCTCAGGCTCTGCCACGCCGCCCCGGCACGGGATTCGGTGCCACCCTGCAGTCCGGCCAGCAGGTCGGACTCCATCAGCCGGACCTGCTTGACATGGGCCAGCAGCGCCTGCCCCGCGGCGGTCGCCCGCACAGTCTTGCCCCGCACCAGCAGACGCTGGCCCAGGTGCTCTTCCAGCGACTTGATGCGCAGCGACACCGCCGCCAGGGAAAGGGACAGCGCCTGCGCGGCGGGGCCGAATCCGCCGTGCTCGACCACCGCGGCCAGCGCATCCAGTTGACGGGCATCAAGCATTTGAAATTTCTTGAGTAAATCTAGATTTATTGAAATCAGTTTAACAAGATGCGACTGAGGGGCACACTTCGAACCCATTGATTCCACCGAACGATGACGGAACCTGTCATGACCCTGAGCTTTCCTGTTTTCTCCGCCGGCATGGTCCTGAGCCTGTCGCTGATCATGGCCATCGGCCCGCAGAACGCCCACGTGCTGCGCATGGGCCTGCAACGGCAGCACCTGTGGCTGACCGTCCTCACCTGCGCGCTGGCCGACATCGTCCTGATCTCGCTGGGGGTGCTGGGGCTGGCCCAGCTGGGCGGCCTGTCGGACAAGTTGCTGGGGGCGCTGATCGGTGCCGGCGTGCTCTTCCTGGGCGTGTATGGCTGGCAGGCCTTTCAGCGCTTCCTGCACCCCCGGGTCATGCCGGCCGCCTCGGCCATCCCGTCCGCACAGGTGCCGGTCACACGGCGCCAGGCCGTCGTGTCGGCGCTGGCCTTCTCCTGGCTGAATCCGCACGCCTGGCTGGACACCGCCGTGCTGATCGGCACCGCCTCACTCGCCTACGGGCAGGGCAGCACCGTGTTCGGCCTGGGCGCCGCGGCAGGCTCCGTGGTGTGGTTTCTGGTGCTCGGGTTTGCGGCCTTCTGGTTGGGTCGACGCCTGAATTCGCTGCGCATCTGGCGCCTGCTCGACGGTGCGGTGGCGCTCATGATGTGGGGCACGGCGGGCTGGCTGCTCACCTCGCTGGTCTGAAGGAGCTCCGGATGGAACCGCTTCGCCCTGCCGACGCGCCCGTGACCATCTTCGGTCCGGACTTCCCCTTCGCCTACGACGACTGGCTGACGCACCCGCAAGGCCTGGCCCAGTTGCCGGCCCACGCACACGGCACCGAGGTGGCCATCGTCGGTGCCGGCATGGCCGGCATGACCGCGGCCTACGAACTGATGAAGCTGGGACTCAAACCCGTGATCTACGAGGCCTCGCGCATGGGCGGACGGCTGCGGTCGCAGCCCTTCGAAGGTGGGCAGGGCGTGGTGGCCGAGCTCGGCGGCATGCGCTTCCCGGCCTCGTCCACCGCCTTCTTCCACTATGTGAATCTGCTGGGACTGGAAACGAAGCCTTTCCCCAACCCCCTCACGCCCGCCGCCGGCAGCACGGTGGTGGACCTGGAAGGTCAGACGCACTACGCACGCACCCTGGCAGACCTGCCGCCACTATTCCGGGAGGTGGCCGACGCCTGGGCCGCCGCGCTCGATGAATTGGGTTTCGGCGAACTGCAGCAGGCGCTGCGCCAGCGCGACGTGCCCAGGCTCAAGACACTGTGGGACGCGCTCGTGCCGCTGTGGGACGACCGCACTTTCTACGACTTTGTCGCCCAGTCGGAGGCGTTTTCGAAGCTCTCGTTCCGCCACCGGGAGGTGTTCGGGCAGGTGGGCTTCGGCACCGGTGGCTGGGACTCCGACTTCCCCAACACCATGCTGGAAATCCTGCGCGTGGTGCTGGCCGGTTGCGACGAGGACCAGCACCTGATCGTGGGCGGCGTGCAGCAGGTGCCGCTGGGTCTGTGGCGGCACGCGCCGGCGCAGATCGTCCACTGGCCGGCCGGCACCACACTGGCGAGTCTGCACGGTGGTGCCACGCGACCGGGCGTCACCGCCATCCGGCGTGCCGTATCAGGCCAGCTCGCCGTGACCGACCACTGGGGCACGGTTCGCGAGTACCCCGCGGTGCTGGTGACCTGCCAGAGCTGGCTGCTGACGACGCAGATCGCGGTCGAAGAGTCT
>JAJPEW010000301.1 GCA_021166755.1 Hydrogenophaga sp.
CGGCTGGCCACGGCGGTCCAGCGTCTTGGGCGAGGGCACCGCGATCCAGCCTTCGCTGATGCAGTATTCCTCGACATCGTGGCGCTCCTTGCCGTTGAAGCGGATGCCGATGCCGCGTTCGATGATCTCGCGCTGGAAGAACTTGCTGCGCGGATCGACCGACAGGCGGTCGGGCAGGGCGAGGGGGGTAGAGGGCGTGGTGTCGGACATGGCGATCGCTCAGAAAACAGGTTGGGCGCGATTGTCCCGCATGATCCGGCCGATCACGGCTCAGCGTGGCGAATAGGCCAGCCCCGAAGCCACCCCGCCGAACAGGTCGCCCTCGACCAGCGCGACCCCTGGAAACTCCGCCTGCAGCGCCTGCTGGAAGGGCCGCAGGGCCGATGAGCCCCCGGTGAGATAGATCGCGTCCAGGGCACCATCGCCCAGACCGGCGCGCTGCACACACTCGCGCGCACAGGCCACCGTGCGGGCCAGCAGCGAGTCCAGGTCGTGCTGCATGGCGTCCAGCGACAGCGGCGCCTGCAGACCGCGCTCGACAAAGTCCAGGTCCACCACCGCGTCGGTCGCGCCCTGCGAGCAGCGGATCTTGGCCTGCTCGACCGCATGGGCGATGTGGTGCCCGTGGCGCTCGCGCAGCACCACCATCAGCCGCTCGTGCAGACGGGTGTCGCTGTAGTTGACCCGCAGGTTCTGCGCCTGCGACAGCGCCCGCGGCAGGTACAGCCACTGGATCAGGTGCCAGGTGGCCAGATCGATGAACACGCGGCTGGGCACTTCGCGCTGCTGCGGCCCCAGGTGCCGGTAGCCCAGCAGGGGCATCACCTGGCCCAGGCTGATCTTCTGGTCGAAATCGGTGCCTCCGATGTGCACGCCCGTGGTGGCCAGCACATCGCCGCTGCGATTGGCTTGCAGGTGCCGATGCGGACCCAGGCGCACCACCGTGAAGTCCGAGGTGCCACCGCCCACGTCGACCACCAGCACGACGCTTTCGCGGTCCAGGCGCCGCTCGTAGTCCAGGGCGGCGGCGATCGGCTCCAGCTGGAACGACACCTGCTCGAAACCGACGGCCTGCGCCGCCTCCAGCAGGGACTGCTGGGCCTGGGCATCGCGAACCGGGTCGTCATCGACGAAGTGGACCGGGCGTCCCATCACCACCTGCGTGGGCGCAGCGCCCAGCGCCTGCGTCGCGCGTTCGCGCAGGGTGGCCAGAAAGGTGGCCACGATGTCCTGAAAGCTCACGAGCCGGTGGTTGACCTCGGTCTTGTCCATCAGCAGCGGACTGCCCAGCAGGCTCTTGAGCGATCGCATCAGCCGCCCCTCGGTGCCTGCCAGGTACTGCGCCACCGCATCGCGCCCGAAGTGGGTGGTCTGGTCCTCGGCATTGAAGAACACGGCCGTGGGCATGGCCTTCGCCGCGCCCTCCAGCTCAATCAGGCGGGCGCCGCCGCCGTCCGGCGCCCAGGACACCGCCGAGTTGGAGGTGCCGAAATCGATGCCGAGGGTGCCGCGAAGCGATGAAGTCATGGGGGGAGGGATGCGCTGGGGAGCCGGGATTCTGCCAGCATCCAACCCGCCGTTACCCGGCCCCTTCGGCATCCAGGGGTGGATGCGCCATGGGTGGCAACCGTCCCTTCTGCCGGCTGACCCGGCCCTGCGCCAGGTAGTGGCTCATGCGCCAGATGTGGTGGGCGCTGCGCTCGATCCAGCGAAAGCAGTCGGTGCGCTGCAAAGCATCCACCACACTGGGCTGGCCCGCCGGCGCGTGGCGCAAGGCGTCCTGCCGCATCTGGCGCGCCTGCGCGGTCAGGCCGGTGGCGGCCAGCTCCATCTCGTCGATCACCGAACCCAGTTCGTGCGACCTGAGCCCGGCCTTGGCCATGTCGATGATGCGCTGGCTGGCCTCGAACGCCCAGCCGAAATCGGCACCCGACAGCTCGGTGCGCACCTGCAGCAGGTCGTGCAGGCGGGTACGAAACCGCAGCAGGTGATCAATGGCGTGCAGCTGCGCGATGCGCGGCGCCACCAGCCGGTCATCGTCGGCAGGTACCTCGATGCGGCCGACAAAGTCGTAGACGCGGTTGATCTCGCGGTCGAACTGGCGCAGCCGATCGGCCAGGTCGTCGGACGCCTGGTCACGCAGGCGCCCGTCGTAGATGGCCAGGGCTTCATCGGCCAGCTGCTCCAGTGCGCGCTCGGACGCTTCCAGCGCCACCGCCGGCAGCGCCAGCAGCGTGTCGTCCAGCCGCGCCGACGCCAGGCCGGCCCCATCGGGCAGCAAGCGCTCCACGTAGCGGGAAAACGGGCCCGCAAAAGGCAGAAAGACGATCACCCCGACGGCGATGAACAGGGTGTGGAAAGCCGCCAGGCTGCTGGCGCCGGCGTCCAGCCCGGCGTGCACCCCCAGCCAGTCGATCACCTGGTGGAACAGGGGCAGCAGCACGATGGCGATCACGCCGGCGGCGGCGTTGAACAGCACATAGGCCAGCGCGGTGCGCTTGGCGTGGATGGTGCCCCCGATGGCCGACAACACCCCGGTCATGGTCGTGCCGATGGCCGCCCCCACCACCAGGGCAGCGGCCTGGTCGAAGTTGATGGCACTGGCGTGCAGGGCGGCCAGCGTGGTGGCAATGGCGGCGGTGGACGACTGCATGACCGCGGTCATGGCCAGTCCGATGAGCATCACGGCGATGCGGGCGCCGTAACCCCCGGTGGGCAGCGACGCCAGGTTGAACAGCCCGGCAATCTGCTTCATGGCCTGCTGCAAGGTGTCCAGGCCCAGGAACATCAGCCCGAAGCCGGCCATGGCCATGCCCAGCGCCTGCCAGCGCCCCCGGGCCAGCAGTTTCATGAAGGCCCCGATGCCCACCAGGGGCAGGGTGTAGAAACCCAGGTTCACCTTCAGGCCCAGCCCGGCCACGATCCAGCCGGTGGCCGTGTTGCCCAGGCTGGCGCCGATGACCACCCCCACCGCCTGCGCAAAGCCGATGAGACCCGCACTGACGAAGCCGATCAGCGTCACAGTGGTGGCCGAGGAAGACTGCACCAACATGGTGATCAGTCCACCGGAGAGCATCGCCTTGAAGGGCGTGCCGGTGAAGCGGATCAGACCCCGCTGCAGGGCGCCGCTGGCAAAACCCACCAAGCCGTCGGACATGAGCATCATGCCCACCAGAAACAGGCCCAGCCCGCCGGCGAATGGAATCAGGAAATCGAACATCGCTGCCATTGTGACGGCCTGCGCTCGTGGTGGTGGGCTGGCTGCTTGGCGCAGCCCAAGGGCGCCCAGACACATATGCACAAACTAGGTAATCTGTTTTTAGGAATTTTTAGCCTTATTTATGTAAAATTTAATACCCATAGCCGTTATCAAAATAACCCTTCCGTACCCATCATGTCAGCCCCATCGACCCGTGAACCCAAGCATGTCGTCATGGTCGTGGATGACCGGGAGGATGACCTCTACTACGCCTCCGTGATCCTGCAGAAGACCTGCTCGGACTGCGATGTGCGCACTTACCTCAACTCGGAGCAGGCCCTGGAAGACCTGCGCACCCGGGGACACGAGGTGGATCTGGTGCTGCTGGACGTGGTGATGCCAGCCATGAACGGCCTGGAATTTCTGCGCGCCTACGCCGACCTTCAGCAGCAGGGCAGGGCCCATGCCAAGGTGGCGGTGCACTCGGCCTTCGGCGACCTGCCCGAGGTGTCGGCGGCCATGAGCCACCCCAGCGTGGCCCACTTTGTCGAGAAGCCCATGAGCCGCGACACCGTCCGCGCCCTGCACGACCTGCTGGCGCGTTGACCATGGCCGGCGATGCTGCGGCCTAGAATGGCCGGCACATGAGCCACGCCGACCGCATCGCCGCCATCGACTTCGAAACCACGGGCGTATCGCCCACCCGGGGGGATCGTGCGACCGAGGTCGCGATCGTCATGACCGAAGGCGGGCGCGTCGTGGACCGCTTCCAGAGCCTGATGAACACCGGGGTGCCGATCCCGCCCTTCATCACGCAGCTGACCGGGATCACCAACGCCATGGTCGCGGCAGCGCCGCCCGCCGCACAGGTCATGGCCGACGCGGCGCGCTTTGTGGGTGACACGCCGATGGTGGCGCACAACGCCGGCTTTGACCGGCGTTTCTGGCAAGCCGAGCTGACCGCGGCCGGCTGCGCGGCCGATCAGGCCTTTGCCTGCACGGTGCTGCTGTCGCGCCGCCTCTACCCGGATGCACCGAGCCACAAGCTCGGCTCCCTCATCGACTGGTTCGGCCTGCCGCGCACCGGCCAAGCCCACCGAGCCCTGGCCGATGCAGAGATGGCCGCCGAACTGCTGGGTCGGATCCGGCACGACCTGATGATGCGTCACGGTGTGCCCCGTCCCGATCACGCCTTTCTGCGCGAGCTGCAGGCCTGCCCGGCCCGCCAGCTGCCACGCTTTCTCCAGACCCGCCGCGAATCGACAGTTGTAGCCTGAGTACCAGTCTGCTCCGATCCGGGCAGCTGGGTACGGTCATGGACGCATGGTAAGTTCTGGCAGAGGAGCCGTGCACACCATGACCGTCACCGAATGGCACACCCTGCCAGCCGACGAGGCTCTCCAGAAACTGGACACCGCGGCCGTCGTCGGCCTGAACCCCGCTGAGGCCGAACGGCGCCTGCGTGATCACGGCGCCACCCGCCTGCCCGAAGCACCGCGACGCCCGGGGTGGCTGCGCTTTGCCCTGCAGTTCCACAATCCCCTGATCTACGTGCTGCTGGTGGCTGGTGGGGTGACGGCGATGCTGGGCAGCCATGTGGATGCCGGCGTGATCATGGGCGTGGTGCTCATCAACTCGGTCATCGGACACATCCAGGAAGGCAAGGCCGAGCAGGCG
>JAJPEW010000038.1 GCA_021166755.1 Hydrogenophaga sp.
TGGGCTGGACCGCGGCCGGCCTGATGGCGAGCGTGTGGGTGCTGTGCACGCTGGCGGCCTGGCTGTTGGCGCGCGTGCTCGACGGCCTGAGCCTGGGCGATGCCACGGCGCGCAGCCTGGGCCTGCCGCTGGGTCCCATGCGTGCGGCGCTGGTGGGCGTGCTGGCCCTGGCCACCGGCACCGCCGTGGCGCAGACCGGCCTGATCGCGTTCGTGGGCCTGGCCGCACCTCACCTGGTGCGTTCGCTGGTCAAGACCACCAGCAGCCGTCTGATGCTGCTGGCCAGCTGCATGGGCGGTGCCCTGCTGATGGCGGCCGACACGCTGGCACGCTGGCTGATCGCGCCACAGGAACTGCCGGTGGGCGTGCTCACGGCGGTGCTGGGTGGCGGCTATCTGTTGTGGCTGATGCAGCGCAGTACGCGCGTGTCGCGAGGAGGAGGTCTGTGACCGCGGCAGTGCATGCCCCCGCAGCGGCCCTGGAGGCGCGCGATCTGTCGGCACGCCTGGGAGAGGCCGCAATCCTGCACGACATCACGCTGGCGCTGCCGAGCGGGCGCTGGACCTGCATCGTCGGCCCGAACGGCGCGGGCAAGTCGACCCTGCTCAAGGCGCTGGCCGGCCTGCTGCCACACCGCGGCAGCGTGGCGCTGCTCGGTCGTTCGCTGGCCGACTGGTCCAGCCGCCAGCGCGCGCAGCAACTGTCCTGGCTGGGGCAGAACGAAGGAAGCGCCGACGACCTGACGGTATGGGATGTGGCCATGCTCGGTCGCCTGCCACACCAGGCCTGGCTCAGCGCCCCCAGCGAGGCCGATCGCGCCGCCGTCGAGCGCGCCTTGCGTGCCACCCAGGCCTGGGAGTGGCGAGCGCGATCGCTCGGTCAGCTCTCGGGCGGCGAGCGCCAGCGTGTGCTGCTGGCCCGCGCCCTGGCGGTGGAGGCGCAGGTACTGCTGATGGACGAGCCGCTGGCCAACCTGGACCCGCCGCACCAGGCCGACTGGCTGGATGTGGTGCAGGCCCTGGTGCGCGAAGGCAAAACGGTCGTCAGCGTGCTGCACGAAATCGCCATGGCGCTGCACGCTGACGAACTGGTGGTCATGGCGCAAGGCCGCGTGACGCATCAAGGGCCGTGTGCCGACGAAACGACTCACCGCGCGCTGGAGGCCGTGTTCGACCAGCGCATCACTGTTCACCAACTCCAGGGGCAGTGGGTCGTGCTGCCGCGCCAGCGTCCCTGACGGAGTTTTTCCATGCAGATTGAAACCCCACCCAGCGAGAAGCCCTACGAAAAGCCCGAGGGCGAACGGCGCGGCCTGGTCATCGTCAACACCGGTGACGGCAAGGGCAAGAGTACCGCGGCCTTCGGCCTGGCGTTGCGCGCTCACGGCCGCGGCAAGGCCGTGAAGATTTTCCAGTTCATGAAGGTGCCGACCGCTCGCTTTGGTGAGCACCGCATGTTCGAGCAGATCGGTATCCCCATCGAAGGGTTGGGGGACGGTTTCAGCTGGAAGAGCCAGGACCTGGAGCGCTCGGCTCAGCTGGCGCGCGATGGCTGGGAGAGGGCACGCGCGACCATCCTGGCTGGCGAGCATTTCCTGGTGGTGCTGGACGAGATCACCTACCCGCTGATCTACGGCTGGCTGCCGCTGGACGGCGTGGTGCAGACCCTGCGCGAGCGGCCCGGCCATGTCCACGTCTGCCTGACCGGCCGTCGCTGCCCGCCCGAAATCGTCGAACTTGCCGATACCGTGACCGAGATGACGCTCGTCAAACATGCGTTCAAGGCTGGCATCCCCGCGCAGCGGGGCATTGAGGATTGACAGGACCCACCCCACGCAGGCTACCTCCATGACCGAACTCATCATCTGCACCACGTGCCGTCCGGCCGACAACCCGCGCGATCAGCGGGCCGCCGGCGACATCCTGTTCGAGGCCGTGCGGGCCGAGCAGGCCTTTGGCGAAAACCCAGCCTGGGCGGCGGTGCGCGTGCGCGGCGTGGCTTGCACGGCCGGATGCTCCCGCGCCTGTACGGTGGCCTTTCAGGCGCCAGGTAAACACAGCTACCAGTTCGGTGACCTGAGCCCGGCGACCGACACTGCCCGGCAGTTGCTGGACTGCGCGGTGCTGCACTATCACTCGCCCGATGGCACCTTGGCCAGGGACGCCCGGCCGTCCCTGTTGCGCAACGGCATGCTGTGCCGCCTGCCCCCGGTCCTGTTTCCTCCAGGCAGTGCGGCGTGAACCGGGCATGAGTGCAATATGAGCGTCCTCGGCCTGCTGACCCCCGACGCCGCCGCGCTGGCGGGCGCGGTGCTGGTTGCGCTCGTGCTGGATGTGCTGTTCGGCGAACCCCCGGCGCGGCTGCATCCGGTGGTGGCCATGGGGCACTATCTGGAGGCGGTTGGACGTCGCGTCTCACGCGCGGCCGGCGCGGTACCCCGGCCGGGGGTCGAGTTCTGGCAGGGTGCGCTCGGCTGGTGCTCGGGCGCGGTGCTGGTGTCAGCGCTGGCGTGGGTCGCGGGATGGGCGATGCAATCGCTGCACCCGTTGGTCCACGCGGTGCTGCTGGGCGCGCTTCTCAAGCCCATGCTGTCCTGGCGCATGCTGCGCGACGAGGTGCGTGCGGTGGAAGCTGCGCTGGCCGAATCGCTGGAAGCTGGTCGCCAGCGCGTGAGCTGGTTGGTGAGCCGGGATGTTACTGCGTTGAGCGAGACCCAGGTGCGTGAGGCCGCAGTCTCCACACTCGCTGAAAACCTCAACGATTCGGTGGTCGCCCCGCTGTTCTGGTTTGCCGTGGCCGGTCTGCCGGGGGCTGCACTCTACCGATTTGCCAACACGGCCGATGCCATGTGGGGCTACCACGGCGTACGGTCCGGCCGCGACTGGACGTGGGCCGGCCGGTGGGCTGCACGCGTGGATGACGTGATGTCCTGGGTGCCCGCGCGACTGACGGCCGCCATGATCACGCTCCCTTCGTGGTGGCGCAGCTGGCCCTCGGTGGTGGCCAATGCGCGACTGACCCCGTCACCCAACGGGGGCTGGCCGATGGGGGCACTGGCGGTGGGCTTGGGTATCCGTCTGGTCAAGCCACAGGTGTACGCCTTGAATGCGCAGGGCCGGGCACCGACGGCGGCTGATACCCAGCGGGCGCTGGACCGGTGTGCGCGGGTGGTCGGGATGCTGGCCCTGTTGTCGCTTTTGGTGCTCCTGTGGTCGTGGGGTATCCGCAGATGAGTCCGCGCATTCATGGCGGGACCGATGCACTGGGTGCAGCGCGCTGGGACTTTTCCAGCAACGCGAACGCCTGCGGGCCTTGCCCGTTGGTGCTGGAGCAGGTGCACGCCGCCGATGCCACCCACTACCCGGATCCAGGCTACTGGCACCTGAGGGAGCATCTGGCCCGCCTGCATGAGGTTGATCCCGGGCGCATCCTGATCGCCGGCAGCGCCAGCGAGTTCATCCAGCGCTTCACCGCCTGGCGTTTCCGCGAAGGGGCCCGCCGGGTCTGGATGCCCGAACACTGCTACGGCGACTACGCGCATGCGGCCCAGGCCTGGGGCCTGCCGCGGGTGTCCCAGCCATCGGCCGCCGACATGGCCTGGCTGTGCGACCCGGGCAGTCCGCTGGGCCAGAACGAGTCCCCCGCCATGGCGTCCAGCCTGCTGGACTTGCCGTGGATGGCGGTGGTGCTGGATGCGGCTTATGCGCCATTGCGCCTGGTGGGCGAGTCGGCGCTGTCGGCGGGTGATCGCCACCGCTGCTGGCAGATGTGGTCGCCCAACAAGGCGCTGGGCATGACCGGCATCCGGGGTGCGTATGTGATCGCCCCGCTGCAGGCCGATGACGCGGCCCTGCGGTCGCTGGAGGCGCTGGCGCCCTCATGGCCGGTGGGCGCCCACGCTCAGGCCATGCTGCAGGCCTGGACGCTGGACGCGGTGCAGGACTGGGTGACCGACAGCCGCGAGCGGTTGGTTCAATGGAAGGATCGCCTGGTCCAGCTGCTTGAGCAGCGGGGATGGCGTGTCCTGCCCAGCGTGACCCCGTATCTGTGTGCCCGCCCGCCGCAGCCCCTGGACGTTGGCGGGTTACGTAAGGCGAGCATCAAGCTGCGCGATGCCACGTCGTTCGGTTTGTCCGGCTGGTGGCGCCTGAGTGCCCAGCCGCCAGAGGCGCTGGCGGCGCTTGAAGCGGCGCTGGACCGCATGCCAGCCAGGGAGGTATTGTCATGACCGCGCGATGCGTGATGGTGCTGGGCACGACCAGCGGTGCCGGCAAGAGCTGGCTGACGACGGCGTTGTGTCGCCACTACGCCCGGCAAGGGTTGCGCGTGGCCCCGTTCAAGGCCCAGAACATGAGCAACAACGCCAGGGTGGTGGCCGGTGGAGAGATGGGATCTGCACAGTACTTCCAGTCCCTCGCCGCGAATGCCGAGCCTGATGTGCGCATGAACCCGCTGCTGCTCAAGCCCGAGGCCGACACGCGCAGTCAGGTGGTGCTGATGGGCGAGGTCAGTCGCGAACTCAGCGACATGCCCTGGCGCGGCCGCAGCGAAAAGGTCTGGCCCCACATCACGACCGCGCTCGATGTGCTGCGCACTGACAACGATGTGGTGGTGATCGAAGGCGCCGGATCACCGGCCGAGATCAACCTGCACGCCAGCGACATCGTCAACATGCGCGTCGCCCGCCATGCGCAGGCGCGGTGCCTGCTGGTCACCGATATTGACCGAGGTGGTGCCTTTGCCCATCTTTACGGTACCTGGGCCTTGCTGCCACCTGATGAGCGTACCCTGATCAAGGGCTTCGTCCTCAACAAGTTCCGGGGGGATGCCTCATTGCTCGCACCCGCACCACAGATGCTG